>JBBDIG010000060.1 GCA_040880525.1 Bacteroidia bacterium | reverse complement strand
CTCGGAATTGTAACTGCCTGATTTGCAATGATGAGGTTTGACGTTAGTCAAAATTGTAAATACCACGTTGGTGGAGTTTACTTTAACATCTTCTACAGGTAACTTAATGAATGTTTCCTGGAATTTTGGGGATGGAGCTACTTCCACACAAGAGTCGCCTGCACATGATTATAAATCTGAGGACACCACTTACATTGTTTCCTTGGTAGCTGAAAACATTTTCGGGTGTGCTGATACTGTTCACAAGGAAATTGATATACCGAAAATAACTGGCATGAAGGAGGTACCTCAGAAAAATGAACTTAAGTTCTATCCTAATCCTGCACAAAAGCGTTTAACGCTCTCATTGCCACAATCCAATGTTATCGTAGAAAACATTAGGATTATTGGAATTACCGGGGTTGTAATAATACCGGCTGTTGAAATTGATAATGGGGAAATTTCATTAGATATCAGCCATTTGAGCGAAGGCATATATTTCGTGGAATTAGTTACGCAGGAAAAAACATCTTTCCGCTCCAGGTTTATTAAGTATTAGAAAATTTCATGTTGAAAATGCAGATTTAAAACAGGATCGAACATTAGCTAAGGGACCTTTCACTTAAAAAATTATTCAGCTTATGGTAAAACACTGCTTCGTGCTGGTGATAAGAAGGGAGTATTTTGATGGAAGGGTGTATGAGCTTTTGCGGTATCATATTAATCATTAACTTTTTTAAATAATCAATCAACATGAAAACACTCATTATTACAGTGCTGGCAACAGCATTATTGGCAGCGCATGCCTTTCCCCGCCTCCCGGCCCACCTTCTGATACACTTCAGTGGGACCTGGATCATTTCCCAAGACTGAGTACCCAGATCGATTCTGATGAAATCACCTCCATTCAGTCGGGAAATCCTATGTATAATTTGCCGGTCTTCATTTGGCTCCATCTCTCCTCTCATATTCCAAACGTACCACTTATGAACTTTTGAACTAAATTATTAGTTTGTTAACTATTTTTTTAGTTACATTCGTGGTATGAAAGAACTCACCACGGCCGAAGAACAAATAATGCAAGTGCTCTGGAAGATGGAAAAGGCATTTGTGAGGGAAATGCTGGATGGGCTGCCGGAACCCAAACCGGCCTACAACACGGTTTCTACCATAGTGAGAATATTGGAAAGGAAAGGCTTTGTAGGCCATGAGGCATTTGGAAAATCCCATCGCTATTTCCCCCTCGTGTCAGCGCCTCAATACAAGAAGTTCTCTCTCAGCAATTTACTCGAAAACTATTTTGATGGATCCCTCAAGGAATTGGTCAACTTCTTCGTGAAACAAGAAAATGTGGACTTAAAGGAAATGGACGAAATAATACGTCTATTGGAAGATCAGGCTAAAGAAAAAGAATAATGCTCCAACTGATTATCGAAATAAATCTTCTGCTTATCGCCTTCGGTGCCTGCTATTTTGTTTTTATAAAAGATGGTGCATCGTTCATGGCCAGCAGGTTATCATTGCTTCTCATTCCAATCATGGCCATATTGGTGCCCCTGCTCCCAATTTCCAGTCTTTTTCAGGCTATTCCGCAAACTACAATATTTTCTTTTTCAATGGCCGAAATCCTGGTAAAACCCAGTGGGCCGGAAGCTGCCTATCACTGGCACAATCTGGTGATATGGGCGTATGTGGCAGGTTGTGTAATTTTTCTGCTATTGTTCGCCCTGCGGCTATACAGGATTTTTCGCATTGTCCATTACAGCAAACAGGAAAGGCGCCAACATTATATCCTGGTCCATACGCCCGGGCTGACTTATGCCGCCAGTTTCTTTAATTATCTTCTCAAAGGGGATTGCCGTTCATTGAACCCGTCAGAGCAAAAGAATATAATGGCACATGAAAAAGCGCATATCCGATATAACCATAGTTGGGATGTGGTATTCATGGAAATAACCCGTGCCATATTTTGGATAAATCCGATTGCTTATGTATTGAAAAACGAATTGCAACTGGTACACGAATATCAGGCTGATGCAGCCGTAAATACCAACCCGGAAGCAACAACCAGTTATAAGCGCCTGCTGCTAAAATCTGCACTTGGGTCTTTACATCCGACAATATTAAATTCAATCTTTCATTCAAACATTAAAAAACGAATTATCATGTTAAACAAAACCAAAATTATGACCCGATCCATTTTGCGTGGTTGGCTTGCGTTACCAGCACTGGCATTGGTTGTTTTCGCCTTCAGTTGCTCTAAAAATGAAAACCTGGGACAGGATCAATCGGAAGTGCAGGGCTCCCTTCTGGAAACCGAAAAGATTGACAGACTGCCTGAATTCCCGGGCGGAAAGGATGCCATGTACCAGTATGTTGGCAATAGCGTAAAGTATCCTGCTGATGCAAAGGCAGCCGGAACCACCGGCACAGTTGTAGTAAAATTCATTGTGGATGTGGACGGAAAAATCAAAAAAGCCCGGATCGCGAACACTGTGGATGATGAACTCGCGGAAGAAGCATTAAGGGTAATAAACGCAATGCCAGAATGGAAACCTGCCCTGGCCAACGGGGAGCACGTTGCCGCAGAGATGGTATTACCTATCAAATTTGCATTGTAAAATACAAGAACATTCCCTTCAGGGCTTTCAAATCTTTTTTCCATACCGGATCGACAGGGTTTTTTATTTATGGAACCGCCAACCCATTATTAAATACCCGGCATTCAATTAGTTTCCTCAAATTATGGCCCTTTATTTCCTGCCTCTTGAATTTTAGTATTTTCTGCTTCTCTCCTATTAGTTTTCTGAGAATTTATTAATTATCACTATTTTATTAAAACAGTTTGGCAATACCTCATTTCCTATTATCCATGAACGAAAATAGATTTGTGATAAATAACGCTGCAAAATAATAGTGACCTTAAAAAAGGCCAGTTTCTTTATATTTAAATAAGCTAATCATGAAAAGTGTCATATTCACCATTTTCATGCTGATTGGATTAATTGCACATCTGAAGGCCCAGCCCTATGTGGATGTAATCAAATTGCGCTATCGCTACCTGCCAGAGGTGAACTACCGGAACACTCCCCACCTGCACCTCGGAACAGAACAGATGACGGGTAAATTCCTCCTCCCACTGGAGTTTGAGAATAAGGACGTGCTGATGATTGGCGGGAGCTTTGACCGCACCAACCTTCGTCAGCATGAGGATAGCTTTGCTGGTGCATGCCTTTATAGCACTGCAATGCAGATTGGGTATATAAAGCATTGGAACGACAAGTTTAAGGTAATGGTGCTCGCCATTCCCCGCTTAAACTCTGATATGGAAGAAATTACAGGCAGGCACTTTCAGTTGGGCGGTGTAGGGTTAGTAACTTACAAGCGGCATGACAACCTGAAATACAAGTTTGGCATGTACTACAACCGTGAATTCTTTGGCAACTTCATTATTCCGTTGGTAGGAATTGACTGGAACGTGAATGACCGACTGAACATATTTGGCGTCCTGCCGGGAAGCATGAACGTGGAATATGAGCTGAACAAACGGTTTTATACAGGGATATCCTACCGATCCATGACCGCCTCTTTTCGGCTGAGCGATGCCCCGGCCAGCTACTACGTAAGGGAAGGCAACACGTTTTGGGGCCATAACCAACTGTGGGCATTTCTCGATTATTACCCGCTAAAGAATGTGGTGATGAGCACCGGCATAGGCCACACCGCATGGCGGCAATACGACCTGTACAACAAGGACAAAGAAGCAATAGACACCAATCCCGTATTCCAGCCGTTTCATGATGGGTTTTTTGCGCAGGTAGAACTGGCGTACCGCGTAAGGCTGGATGAAAAATAGATTATTAATAATTCAATTTAAAAAATAAGTAAAGGAAATCCCGGTTATTCCATCGGACTTCCAAATTTACCTTCCCGGTAGTCCTTATACGCCTGTATTATTTCCTCTTGTGTATTCATAACAAATGGCCCTTTTGCAACCACCGGCTCGTTAGTAGGCGTGGCGGTCCCAAAAAGCACAACCGCTTTCTTTATTCCCTGCAAAAATATATGATCGCCTTCCCTATCAAATTCAATCAGTGTTCTCTTCTCCACGTCCTGTTCATTAACCCGGACCGCTCCACTCACCACATAAAAGAACACTTCCCGCGAATTGTCAACCGGAAGCCTGATGCTGCCCTCGCTTTCTATTTCGATGGTGGTCATTAAAACATCCGTCAGCGATTGGAAGGGTGCTTCCTCCTCTCCCCATTGGCCTCCAATCAGATTGACCTTTACTTTACCGTCATCAAAAGTCAATTCAGGAATTTGGTCTTTCTCCAGCCCAATGTATTTAGGCTCGGCATTTTTCAGCTTGGCGGGCAGGTTGATCCATAATTGCAGGATTTCCACATTTCCGCCATTCTTCATGAATTCGTTTGATGATACCTCTGAGTGGATAATGCCCTTCCCGGCCGTCATCCATTGAATGCCACCAGCCTTTATGATGCTGGAATGGCCGCTGTTGTCCTTGTGGGCAATGTCCCCATCCAGGATAAATGTCACTGTTTCAAATCCTTTGTGGGGATGTGCCCCAAAAGGCAGCCCTTTATTATTTGCCGAAAAAACCTGGGGGCCATGGTGGTTCAGGAATAGGAACGGGTCCAGCTTGTCCATGGCTACCTTTTGAGTCGGAATTACGTTGTACGTCACCAAACCTTGGATATCTTCCCTCACTGAAGCATGCATTTCCTTAATTAACCGCGGATTGCTCTTAATTTGAAAGGCCGCTAATATCAATAGGGCCGTACCAATAATGGCAAGGCCGCAAGCAGTTATTGCCCTTTTCATTCTTCAAATTCTTTACTTTGTTAAATACATTACTAAACAGAATGGCTTCTGGTGAAGCATTGTTTTATCCGCTTGAAGAGGTGGTTTACGCTCGGGCGGCCGTGGGGGTTATTTCGATAAAACGCTGTCCAGCGAATAATGCTTGTTAAAATTTTCCTGAGATATTTTAAAGTACGCAGCCAACTTCCTGATATTCTCCTTAGACAGACCTTTTCGGTAATTCAGAATTGCTGATACCATTCCTTTTGAAACTCCTAAAATTGCCATAAGGTTCATGGCCTTGAGGCCATTCTCTTCCATCAGGTATTTTAAAGTCTCTACAGGATCCTTTTCCGTAAAGGTGCTATGCTCCTTATCCCATTTCTCAATCAGAAAGGTGAGGAGTTCGATTTCATCCTGTTTAGAATCCATTCCTGTGGATGCCAAGGTTTCAAGCTGTTGACAGTACTCATTGTACTGTTGGCGGGTCTTGATAATCGCGTATTTCAGTTTGTTCTTCATCTTAATATTTGTTTATGTCAAACTGCATGTTTGTATTACACAGCCTGGTGTATTCAGCATGTGTTCCCATCCAGCAAACAAATAGGTGTACCATTTTTTTTCCAAATGCATATTTGCAGATCATCCGGTAATTATTTCCTCCAATGTTGAAGACCACTCTGTTGCTCCCACTGCCTAAAATATCAGCCGATCCAAAGGTGAAAAGGATATCGGCAGGTTCTTCCCAATCTGCTATTAAGATTATAGAAAGCCACCTTTCAAATGCTGAATGGCCAGCAGCATGCTCCTCTACATAATCTTCAATGGTTTGTTTCTTTATCAGATGAACTTTCATTCTTTCAGGTTCAAATTTAACGCCTAAAGTTTACAAATGGTAAACTTGCTGTGAGAAAATGAGTTTCAAGGCTTCCGCTCGAGGCGCAGCTCCACTCCGGCTGCAAGCTAAATTTTTTCCTACGACTTCTTCAACCTCATTTTATTTGCACCTCTGCGGCTTTGCGTGAAATAATATGTCTCGCCAAGACGCTAAGACGCCAAGTATTCATTCTCTTTGCGACTCTGCGGCTTTGCGTGAAATAATTTGTCTCGCTACCCCCGCCAGCGACCGCGTCTGCACCTTCATATCATACAACGGAATCTTCTCCATCGTGTGCGTTTCCAAACTTACGAAATCGTATTCCTCGATTATCTTGCCTGTCAACAAATAGCAGCCGCGGCCCCGAAAGGGGTACCGGGCGGCTGTGTTGGGAAAGTGGACGGAATCTATGAAATGGCCTTCCTCATCAATAAAAGTCCCGAACTGCATGTGCTGCGGGTTTTTGCTGCGGGTGTGCAGGTTCTTTACATGGACGAGGTAGCCGGTCATGCGCACTTGTTGGCCGATATAGTGTGGCATCTCCTGCGCCATGATGGTGCCGCGTGGAATGGTATCTAGCAGGCTGAAGGGTGAACTCAGCGGGAAGCCCAGGATTTCAATCTCATCGAAGGCATCTTCGTTTTCCCCGTATTCCAGTTTAGGAAGGGTGAGTTTTTTGGGGCGGGTAATGAACAGGTCCAGCGTTGGCCTCGACTTTTTCGCATGTCCCAGCAGGAAATGTGCTTCCCAAAGCAGTTCCTTTTTGCCGATGCCAAACGAGCGGAAGCCGTTGATGCGGATAAGAATGATGAGCTGCTCCAGCGAAATTTCCACACGACCTACGAAATCGCCCAGGCTGACAAATTCCCCAAGCCTTTCGCGCTCAGTGAGCAGTACCTTAATCGCCCGCGCCTCCAGGTCTTTCATCAGGTTTAGGCCCAGGTAAATGTGTCGCCCTTTTATGCAGGTTTCCAAATCGCTGTTGTTTACACAGGGTGCCTCGATAATGCCACCCTGCATGTGGGCTTCGTGGACGTACACTTCGGTGGTATAAAAGCCACCTCCGTTGTTGATGGTCGCCACAAGGTACTCCAGCGGGAAGTGGGCCTTCAGATACAGGCTCTGGTAGCTTTCCACCGCATAGCTGGCCGAGTGGCCTTTGGCAAAGGCATAGTTGCCAAAACTCTCGATCTGCCGCCACACTTCCCCGGTCACGCTTTCTTCATAGCCCCTTTCATGGCAGTTGCTGAAGAATTTGTCCTTGATTTTCCAGAAAGCGTTGCGCTCGCGAAACTTCCAGCTCATGCCCCTGCGCAGCACGTCAGCCTCGGCCAGGGTGAGGCCGGCAAAGTAGTGCGCCACTTTCAGAACGTCCTCCTGATACACCATTACGCCAAAGGTTTCGTGCATCAATTCGCCCAGTTTGGGATGGATGTATTTGCGGGTTTCCGGGTGGCGGAAGCGCTTGATGTACTCCTGCATCATTCCCGATTGTGCCACGCCCGGACGGATAATGGAGCTTGCTGCCACCAGCCCCAGATAAGTATCCGCGTGTAGCTTAGTGAGCAGGCTGCGCATGGCGGGCGATTCCACATAGAAGCAGGCCATCGTCTCCCCATTGCGCAGCATCGCCTTCACCCGCTCGTCATGTTTAAAAGGCTCAATGTTATGAATGTCAATTTCCGGCTCAGCGGGGTTGTTGAGGCGGATCACCTCCAGTGCATCCTTGATTTTGCCCAGGCCGCGCTGCCCCAAGATGTCGAACTTATGCAGCCCTACATCCTCTGAAATGTACATGTCAAAATGTGTGGTGGGAAAGCCTTTGGGCGGCATAAAGGTGGCCCCGTGGCAAAAGATAGATTTTTCGGGAATAAGAATACCGCTGGAATGGATGGTTTTGTGGTGTGGAAAGTTCTGGATATAGCGGCTGTATTTTAACACCAGCAGTGCCATATCATCGAGCTTTTGCAGGTGCAGGCTAGGTTGGCTCAGCTTGTTAATTTCTCGTGGCGGCAGCCCCAGGACTTTGCCCAGTTCGCGCATTACCGCCCGCTGTTTAAAGGTAGTGTGGGAGCCTACCAGAACTGCATTCGGATAGGTTTCGAAAATATACCGTGTCACGTCTTCCCGGTCGCGCCATGAGAAGTCAATGTCGAAGTCGGGCGGCTGCTTCCGGCTGGGGTTGATGAAGCGCTCGAAGTAGAGGTCCAGCTCGATGGGATCTACATCGGTAATGCGCAGGAGATAGGCGATCATGCTGTTGGCGCCACTGCCACGTCCCACGTAGAAATAGTTGTTCCTGCGGGCATAATTCACAATGTCCCAGTTAATGAGGAAATAGCTGAGGAAATCCCGCTGCTCAATTACTTCCAGTTCCTTCTCCACCCGCTCCTGCACGTCCTTGCGGGAGTTGGGAAAGCGGTACGCCATCCCCTTCTCACACAGGCTGCGGATGAGTTCACGGTCATTGGCAATGGAATCAGTAAAAACCCGCTTGTTGTTAACGTTAGAATACTCGCCAAAAGTGAAATGAATGGAACAGTCTTCCAGCAGGCGCTCAGTGTTGGCGATAATCTCCGGGAAGTCGGAGAAGGCGGTGCGCAATGCATCCCTGCACCACATCACATCTTCCGGTAGCCCTTCTTCTGATTTGGGCAGCTTGCTAAGTAGCGTGTTCAAGTCAATGGCGCGCAGCAGGCGGTGTGCATTGAAATCGCGCTTGTGGCGGAATGTGCCGGGCTGCATCACCACGAGCTTTGAAATCTCCAAGGTTTTGGAAACCTTGGAGATTTGGTAGCGTAGCCGGTTCAACTGCGATGGCCGGATACCGATGAATTCGTTTTCGCGGAGTTTGCGTTGAGGTGCTTTCAGGAAGGGATAGATGAGGTAGCAGTGGTGGAAACTTTCCAAAAGTTCCAAACTTTTGGAAAGTTCTGTGTCTCGCTGCGCGGCAGACACCCCTGTAGTCCCCTCAAGGGGACAGTTTAGCTCCTGCGGAGCGAATGAATCCCCCCTTGAGGGGGGCAGGGGGGTGTTGGCGATAGGTTCTAAACCCTCCAAGGGTTCGGAACCCTTGGAGGGTTGGGGGAAATAAAGCGACAAATACTCATTCATCTCCCGGAACCCTTCGTTGTTTCGTGCCAGCGCCACGAATTGCTGCGCCACGCCAATGCGGAAATCAATGCCCACCACGGGGCGTATTCCCTGCTCCTCCGCCAGCCGGATGAAGTCCAGCACCGCAGCCGTAGTGTTGATGTCGGTCAGCAGGACAGTTTCCCAGCCTTTGGATTTTGCCTCCTGTAGCAGCTCTTCAGGCGACATGGCTCCATAGCCGTGGGAAAAGTATGTGTGGTTGTTGAGCAAGAGTCGTTATCTTATTTAAAGACATTTGTCTTTTATAACGACAAATATAGGCAGATGTTGGGGAACAGGAGTTTGTCAGAAATGAGGTTTTGAGATTATTGGACTAATAAGATATTAAAATGCGAAGCTGAAAATCATATTTCCATTTTAATAATAATTCATTCCTTAAATCATCTGAACCATGATTTATTTTATTCTTTGGTTAACATGATTGTTATAGTAGAAAATTCAGGATGGTATTCCTTTTTATTTAATTTATTTAATCCTTACTTCCTTCAATAATTCAATCCTTACTTAAAAAGGCCAACTAAAACCAATTCCCATAGAAAGCATCCGCTCAGGAACGGGTATATCACCAAAGAGTATTTCCGCAAACGCTTTATCAATATATAATATTTCCGCTGCCCCCAACTGTCCGTGCAGTGCAAAATCACCCTTACTCCCGAAAGTAATACGCCCGCCAAATTCCAACCCCATTGTACTTATCAGGCCAAATCCGCCATCTTTATAACTCACATTGAAAAATGGGCTGTTCTTTCCAGGACCGGTGTGTATTTTAACACCCGCAGTATATCCCCTTATCCCGCCACCACCATGCAATCCAAAATAATTAAGGATACGAACTTCAGCATTAAATCCTATAAGGGTATATCCGCCAATCTGGTAACCAACGGCAAAAATATTCCGGTTTTCCTTTATGGGCGCTTCTTCCGCTTCCGGTTTCCTTTGTTCCGGGACCTTCAACGAAAATGAAGCTGGTATGTCTTCCTTATAATCACTCATCCTTTCAAAAATCCGTTTTTCCGTTACAACTTTCTTGAAATCCATAATTGCCATTTCCAGGGCCCGCACCACACTTTCATCATGTTGCCCGGTGACATCGGTCCCTCTGGTTGCGACACGCTGATAGGAAGAATAAACGCTGTCGTTCTGATAATAAAAATCCACCTCAATATTCACGGAACCGTATTCCTGGGTGAAAGAAGCTTTTTCTGAAACCGAAAATTTCCGGAAAACTACCGTCACGGGTTTTTTGTCCAGCATTTGGGGCAATACGGTTGCAAAATACCGGTTGAGTATAGTTGAAAAATCGCTTTCCAGTTGTGCTTTTCGCTTGACATTCAAAAGCCCCATCCTTACAGTGCCGATAGAAGTCTTGTCTTCACGGGCATCCACCACAGTATCAATATAAAATTGACTGTCGTAAAAATCCATCCGGTCCGGTATGAGCCTGATATAGTGTACTTTCTGCGCCATAGCGTCCGGGGCAAAAAGCATGAGCGTCAAAAAGCAGAAGATTGCCTTGCCATTCAGTTTCATGAGTCTCAGGTTAAGGGTTACATAAAATTGAAAAGCAAGCTACTGATTCTTTTAAATTAACAAATCAAAATCATAAAATTTTTTTGGTGGAAAAGCCACCGCTACAGATATTTAATGGAATGGGCTTATTTCAATTAGCGGATTTTAGAATAAAATATGTTGCAATTTGGGTTTTTCATAGTTCTTTCCACAGGATTTCACAAAAAAGCCACAGCCCGGATTGGGTGCTGTGGCCTTTAATAATGGTTATTTCAGTGAATTACTACCGTACTTCAGCAGGTGCCTCAGTTTCAGCTTCAGCGGGAAGGGCTTGTTGTGTTTCCTGAGATGTGTTCTTTTCAGGCTGTTTGGCTTCGATAATATCCAGTTCCGCGATGATGTTCTGGGCATTCGCATATTTATCAATGATAAAAAGAACGTAGCGAATGTCTACGGAAATGGTGCGGTTCAGTGAAGGCACCACCAGAATATCTCCGATCATCGCCTCCCAGTTGCCATCGAATGCAATGCCGATGAGGTTTCCTTCACCGTCCAATACCGGGCTCCCTGAGTTCCCTCCGGTAATGTCATGATTTGTGAGGAAGTTGACACGCAAAGTATCATCCATTGCATACCGCCCGAAATCTCCTTCTTCCAGTAGGTCAAGCAGTTTTTCCGGAACCATGAATTCATCATCTTCAGGGTCTTCCTTTTCGAGAATGCCTTCATACGTAGTGTAGTATTTATATTTCACGGCATCTCTTGGCTCGTAGGGCATAATTTCTCCGAATGAGAGACGGATGGTTGAATTGGCATCCGGATAGAACACTTCATCGGCTTTGTACTTCCGCAATGCCTCCAAATACAACTGCTGCTGTTCCTCACGAATTTGACTGGCATTGGCAAAAGTGGGGGCGATCTGGGTCTGGTAGGTAGTAATTACATTCGTAATAAGCTGATACAGGGGATCTTTCTCCAGTTTCTTCTGCTTCGGCTTCTTCAGAAAACTCATGTATTTATCCTTATCCATGGTCAGGCCCTTGTCGAACATATCATCTACGTAGGAATTGAATTTTTCCTCCGGAGTATCTCCCTTAGCTTTATCAAGGATCTCACTAATATATTCCGGTTGCTGATCTGCGGGAACGTTTTCATAAAACATCAGGAGCAGGGCCTTCATTAATTTCCGCTCGGTAGAGAGAAATGCTTCATTGAAATAATCCTCAGCCGATTGTTTCGCACGTTCAATTGAGGCTTCGGGCAAATCTTCCTTTTTCTCTAGTTGCTTCATCTGAGCTCCTAACCGATACAGGGATACGCCATAGCTAAAAGTTTCAGTATTAAAACTCATTAAATAATAATTAACGGCAGGCTGTACGGATCGCTCCTCATTATAGGCTTCTTCCATTTTGGAAAATACATCGCCATATTTCTCCCTCCGGTTTTCGGTTGCATTTATCCATTGGTTAAATGCTTTTTCATCTTCCTGTTTTTCTGCGACCAGATCGTGCATTGTGAGGCCCCTGTGCTGACCAATGAAATATTTGTGTGCATTGCTTAAGGATGCATATTTCGATGCCATTGTGAGCTTTTTCACTGAATCCGCATCCATGTCGGTTTTCATGATCTCCAGAATTTTCCCCAGAATATTTTTATACGCGGGAAGAGTCTGATTGTACTTGAGTTTTATATCATAAGAAGTAAGATAACGCTGCGTAGATCCGGGAAATCCCATGATCATTGAAAAAGTGCCGGAGTCAACACCTTTGAGGGAAATAGGGAGGTGGTGCTTGGGCTTGTATGGAATGTTCTCATCACTAAAGTCTGCGGGTGTTCCGTCAGGGGCGGTATAAATTCGCAACATGGCGAAATCTCCTGTATGGCGGGGCCACATCCAGTTGTCAGTGTCGCCACCAAACTTCCCAATAGATGACGGAGGTGCGGCAACCAGCCGTACGTCACGGAATGTTTCATAAATAAAGAGGTAATATTCATTGCCATAAAACATGGTCTTCACCTGCGCATTGTAGTGCGTACCTTCTGTAGCCGCATTTTGAATGGAATCAACCAATTGACTCAGGATCATATCACGTTGCATCGGATTCTGAACCGTGTCAATTACCGGCCTGATGACGTTGGTAACGTCTTCCATCCGAACCAGGATGGAGGCTGTAAGTCCTTCGTTTGGTAGTTCCTCTTCCAGGCTTCTGGCCCAGAATCCTTCTTCAATGTAATTGACATCGCCTTTCTTGCTGTTTTCAGCTATCGCGTCATACGCGCAGTGATGGTTGGTAAACATCAATCCCTTCTCAGAAACGATCTCGGCTGAACAGAAACCCCCAAGAGAAACTATGGCGTCCTTCAGGCTGGAATTATTCACACTATAAATGTCATCCGCAGAAAGCTTCAGCCCCATTTCCTGCATTTTGTTTTCATTGAGCTTCTTCAGGTACATCAACAGCCACATGCCCTCATCCGCAAAAACGGTGGTGGCATTGACTATAAAGAGACCGACAAGGAGCAGACTTGCTTTTTTCATTTCGTTGCTTTTCAAATTATCAGATTGGTAAATAAACGGGCAAAAGTAATTAAAAATCCATGTTCAGCCTGTGAAAGGCCATATACCAGAAGGTTAAAGATTCTTAAAAAAATGGAAAGGTCTCGTATTAAAAAGAGAAAGGAGATTCAAATACCCGGCTCGCCAGAAGGGAGAAATTTCCCTTTTTGAAAGTTTAATACAATCTTTATAAAATCATTGACGGCCTAACTAAAAAGGCCACCCACCGGGCAGCCTTTTGCTATAATATACGCTGAAAAACGTCAGTTAATCAATCTTCCCTGATAAGAGTATACCGGAACTCTTCCCTTATATCTTCATCAGCAGTGGCGTTATAAAATTCCTGAGCTCTGAACCAAACCTGCTCTTTCTTTTCATCTGTTTCTACAGTAAACGCCAAAGTGTCAAAGTCAGCAGTATACACCGTTACCATATCTTCAGTGTTGTCCCAGGTAAATGGAATGGACATGGCGGAATCGCCAAACAGGGCGCTGTCTAAGCGCATAGTCCCACTAGTTTCTTCAAATTCGAAGCTACCTACATTGCTAAAAGTTCTATCCTCGTAGAGGGCTCCATCAGCAAAATACTTGTACTCCAGGGAAGTAATATTCCAAACGCCCTCTTTCTTGGTAAGTCTTTTTTCCAGACGTTTTTCTTTGCTGCAGGCAGTAAACGCAACACCAGCGACCACAACAAAGCAAATTAATTTTAAGGTTTTCATGTGCTGTAAGATTTGTAGATTAGAAAAATTTGTTTCATGCAAAAAGCCCTGCAAATATACCTCAAGGCTTTAATAATGATATAAATGTTTTTATCTTATACATCCTTCCTCCCCCTCCTTCCGGGAATCTATTCTTCACGCTGCCAAGCCGGAATAGAAATGGAATAGCGCTATTGCAGACTCACCACAGGTTGCAAACAGTTTATCGTTATCTCTGAGCCTACGTTTTCGCCCACCTATTGCGGTTAATATGAGGAGACAAGGTGCTTAGAAGCAGCGAGTAAATATCAGACATAAAATAGAAATCCCAATGTTCTTGTATTTTTCTAAAATAAATATGGATTTTTGCACCCCAATGCGGGGGATTAGCTCAGTTGGCTAGAGTACTTGCATGGCATGCAAGGGGTCATCGGTTCGAATCCGATATCCTCCACAAGAACAGGCAGTCCAATCCGGGCTGCCTGTTTTATTTACGACACTTTCTCTGGTTTCAATCACTGCTAATCCATTCCACGATGATCTTCGCGGCCTTTGCTGACGCACCTCCCCTCCCCAGCCGCTGTTGCAAGGCTGTATAATTTTCAAGCATAGATTTCCGGTAGGCATCGTCATTCAGCAACCTGTCCAATTCCTGGCGCAGGTTTGCAAGGGTAAAATCCCGCTGGATCAGTTCCCGGACTACCAGCTTATCCATAATGATGTTCACCAGTGAAATGTATTTCACCTTTACCAGCTTGGTCGCCACCCAGAACGAAAGCTTATGGCCTTTGTAGCAAACAGCTTCAGGCATCTTAAAAAGCGCTGCCTCCAAAGTAGCCGTACCGGAGGTGACGCAGCCGGCACTCGCATGGGAAAACAGATTATATGTCTGGCCGTAGACTATGGCTGCATCCTGCCCTTCCATGAATTGCCGGTAAAATTCGGGGCGGATACCGGGTGCTCCTGCAATCACGAACTGATGAGCCGGGAATTCCTTCGCAGCATTCAGCATTAGCGGCAACATGCTGCTAATCTCCTGCTTGCGACTGCCCGGCACCAGCGCCACAAGCGGTTTTTCTGTCAGGGAGTTCTTTTCACGGAAATTGGGATCCGGCCGAAATTCGTCCACTACATCTACCAGCGGATGCCCAACAAAAGTGACTTCATATTGATGCTTTTTGTAAAACTCTTCCTCAAAGGGAAGGATCACCAGCATCTTGCCTACTGTTCGCTTTATCTTTTTTACACGGCTCTCTTTCCAGGCCCAGACCTGTGGCGAAATGTAGTAGCAGACGCGAATGCCATTTTTTTGGGTGAATTGCGCAAGCCGAAGATTGAATCCGGGATAATCAATCAGGATCAGCACGTCAGGCTTATAAGCGAGAATATCCTGTTTGCAGAATCGCAGGTTTCGCATTATGGTCCGCAGGTTCAGCACCACCTCTTTGAAACCCATGAAGGCCAGCTCCTCAATGTGTTTGACGGGTGGACCCGCCTCTGCTGCCATTTGGTCACCACCCCAGAACCGGAATTCTGCTGCCGCGTCTTCCTGCTTCAAAGCTTTTATCAGGTTGCTTCCGTGCAGGTCGCCTGAAGCCTCTCCGGCCACGATGTAATATTTCATCCTGCAGCGCCTGCTTTTATATTAAATAAAAAAAGTACGGTAAACGTAGAACAGAGCAAAGAGAAACACGCCAGCCATTACACCTTTTGCGGTATTAAAAGCCCGGACTTTTGTGTAATAATTGAGCGGTAAAAAGTTGATGGCAATGGAAAAAATAAGAAGGATATTAAATGAAAGAATGGGATTCCTGTCCAGTAGAACCCTGCTTATATAAAAATTCAGCGCGAAGAGCAGGGCAAATGTGGCCATCGTTAAGACGATACTTATCAGGAGCCCAAAAACTACATGATTTCTTTTAAACATTGAGATCCCATTTATTGAGAGCGGGTACGGCAAAATGCGCTGTAAAGTCGAAGTGAACAGGCACAACTGAAACGTAGTTATGGGCAAGGGCGTATTCATCGGTATCTTCACCTTTATCATAGTTGGTGAATTTGCCCACCAGCCAATAATAATCACGGCCGCGCGGATCTACGCGCTGATCGAATTCCTCTTCCCATTTAGCAGATGCCTGGCGGCAAATTTTAATACCCTTTAAATTTTCATAAGGCACGGTGGGAATATTCACGTTGAGCAGCGTACCCTCCGGCAGGCCATATTTCAGAATGCGCTCAGCGATCATACGGGCAATTCTGGCAGCCGCTTTCATATCGGCATCAAGCGAAAAGTCCAGCAGGCTGAAGCCTACCGATGGAATACCTTCGATAGCACCTTCCATAGCTGCCGACAGCGTTCCGGAATAAATGACGTTGATGGAAGAATTAGATCCGTGATTGATCCCGGAAACAATCAGATCGGGTTTGTGATGCAGCACCACATCCGTTGCCAGCTTAATGCAATCTGCCGGAGTTCCTGAACACTGGTAGCAGTCCACGCCTTTAAACTCATCCACCTTGTCGAGCCGCAGGGGACGCCCCACCGTTATTGCATGGCCCATTCCTGATTGCGGACTATCGGGCGCTACCACCACCAGCTCGCCAAGCGGCCGGACTGCATCCACCAGTGCCCGGATTCCCGGAGCAGTAATCCCATCATCATTACATACAAGGATTACAGGTTTTTTCCCTTTCCTCCTCTCCTTCTTTGTGGTAATAGGTTTTTCCTCTGTGGGCTTTTTCTTCATTCGGCAAAATTACGGGGTAATGCAGGAATGGGAGGAAATGCCTCCACGCTTTAATTCCGGAAAAGATACTTCGGGAAATTGCTTTTCATCATTACAAGGAATATCCAACACCTGGGAACCTTTTGCTTAATGTATATCTCCGCAGCATTTGCACTTCTTTGTTGCCAGGAAGTCTTAAATTTTCCAGCCCTCAAGTCATATTCTATCTTTACGCCCTCATTTTCATTTTAATCTCAAATCCAAATTATGCGCCCCGTCCAGGGAAAAATTGATCTTGAAAATAAGGAGTTCCTGCAGGCACTGGAGTTGGTGCAGAAGACCAACCAGAGTTTCTTCCTGACCGGCAGGGCGGGAACCGGAAAATCCACTTTTTTACAATATGTGCGGGAGCATGTGAAAAAGGAGTTCGTAGTGGTGGCACCTACCGGCATTGCCGCGATAAATGTAAATGGCGTTACCATCCACAGTTTTTTCCGCCTTCCCATCAGGCCGCTGCTGCCGAATGATAGCGAGATCCAGCCATTTAAAAAGGATAGCTCCCGCTGGAAGATCATCAATCGCATGGACGTGCTGGTAATTGACGAGGCCAGTATGGTGAGGGCAGACGTTTTGGATGCCATTGATCAATCGCTGCGGCTGAATACCGGAAACAAAGCGCTGCCCTTTGGCGGCAAGCAGGTGGTGCTGATTGGTGATCTCTTTCAATTGGAGCCGGTAGTGGGGAAAAATCCGGGAGAGCAACAAATATTTACACAACTCTACCCCAGTCCCTTTTTTTTCGATTCTTATGTGATCCGTGGGATGAAACTGCCATTGCTTGAACTGAAGAAAATTTACAGGCAAAAAAACCGGGAGTTCATCGGGCTGCTGGAGCGCGTGCGGCACGGACAACCCGCCCGCGAGCATCTTGACCGGTTGAATGAGCGCTTTATCCGGCCAGAGGAAGCCCGGCAGAAGGAATTTACCATTACGCTTACCAGCACCAATGCCATTGCGCAACGCATCAACAATCAGCAACTTGAGCAACTGAACGCTCAGAAATACGGCTATGAAGGTACCGTCTCAAAAGAATTTGAGCCTTCCCGTTTCCCAACAGATCTTAACCTGTTCCTGAAGGAAGGGGCACAGGTAATGTTCGTAAAAAATGACGCAGAAAGACGTTGGGTAAATGGTACCATTGCCCAGGTTCATGAACTTGGTGATGATTATATTAAGGTAAAAACGGATGATGGAGAGATCCACACTGTGCAGCCGGAAACGTGGGAAAATCTCAGCTATGAATTCAATGCAGGGCAAAACAAGATATCTGCTGACGTAAAAGGCACATTTACTCAATACCCGCTAAAGCTTGCCTGGGCCATCACTATTCACAAAAGCCAGGGACTTACTTTCGAGAAGGTGGTGATAGACCTGGGACGCGGGGCCTTTGCTGGCGGCCAGGTATATGTGGCACTGAGCCGTTGCACCTCTTTTGATGGGTTGCACCTTCTTTCGCGCATCGCTCCGCGCGATATATTCATTCACCATCGTATTCGCTCTTTCAGCCAGGAAGTAAAGAAGGGAATCTTCAATGTGATAGCAGAGAAAGATACGGTATAGAAAAGATCCCGCGTTGTCAGCAGGATCTTTTCTTTTTACATATCAATTTTGAATCAATAACTTCTTTACGGTCAATCCTTTTGAAGTAACCACTGTAACGAAGTACACACCATCATTGAGGTCATTTACTGAATATGTCAAATTCCCTGTGGCCACTTCCGATGGCTTCAATTGCATTTGCTTTCCGAGCATATCTGAGATATAAACTTCCTGGACGGAGATATCGCCAGTTTGGAGCGTAAACATGCCTGATGCCGGGTTGGGGTAAAGTTGTATCTCATGGCTCATGTTGGTTTTGGACGCAATCCCGGAAGGCTCCTCCAGTACAGATATTGTGTCGGGTACTGAACTGGCCTCAATTGTATCTCCACTGGCATTGATAAGTTTTACATTGCTGATGTCCAGCACGAGCGGATGGGCGTTGCCGTTTTTACCGTCAATGTTGTCGGTAATTACGTGGGTCATTTTGCTGATACGACCTTTCCCCGCCTTCGCAATCTGGTCAATCCGGGTGATGGCAACATCTGCTTTACCAAGGCCATAGAAATCCTTCGCTATGTAAAGCAGTTCACTTGGTTGGCCAAGCCACGACATGGAATAGTCGAAACTGAGGCTGCCGCTGTCCACCAGATTTGCGGAATAGGTTACGGTAAAGGCGACACCATATACATCTGCAGCAGGGGTGGCTGAATCTCCAAGATTGATAAACGTTGTGACTGTATCTGAGATATTTACGGAATCATTCTCCACCGTGAAATACAGGGGGATCCCACCATTGCGTTTATTCAACCGCCACTTGCTGTGGGTAAGCGTGTAATTCTGTGAAATAGCCGTGGTATCCGCTGCTGTAACGATGCTGTCGCCATTACAATCAGCGTGCTTTTGATTGCGGCCGCTGGCAAATACACTGTCCCATAAATAAGCAGGCTGCCCCGTGAAAGCGATACTGGCATTGGGCCGAACAGGGCCGGTGTTCCCATAAGCGAGGCCCAGTGCAAGCAAATCGAAATTATTGACCACGCCATCATAATCTGCATCCCCCGGCCAAACGCAGGCAGTGTCCACATCCACCGTCACTGAATCAATGGCCTTGCAACTGTTATAATCGGTTACCAGAACCAGAAAAGTTTTCTTGTGATCGGGGAAGGCATTTGGGTTTGCAATATTGAATTGATCCAGTTCCGGGCAGGCGGTCCAGGTATAAAACATACCGCCAGATGCCTGGAGTTGGATCGTGTCGCCTGCGCAAATAAAGGTGTCATTTCCTGCATCGGCATTTGGCAATCCAAAAACAGTGACCGCAAGTGTATCCTGATTGTCGCAGCCTGTAGTAGTATCCACAATTTTGTAAATAAGCTCAAAATTCCCTGTCCCGGCCGAATCTGCGTAAAAGGAATTCCCGGTAATGCCCGCCCCGGTCCATGTACCACCTGCCGGAGAACCTTGTAAAGCCAGCGTATCATAGAGGCAGAGTTCTACCGCGCTTCCGGCTGAGACTGCCGGGCGCTGGTCAAATATCATTACGGTATCCGTTGCCGTGCAACCATAAAGTGTATTTACAACTACCGCATAAGTCCCTGTGGCCCCTATTGTAAAAGTGCTGTCAGAACTGAGCTGTTTGTTTAAGACGGCATCATACCATTCCCAGGAGACGATGGTATCATCAGGATAGTTAGAGGAAACACCCACGCTCAGTTTAGCCTGGCTGGTTTGGCAAATATTGCGGTCAGGACCCAGACCAATCCAGGGCGTATAAGTTGCGGTAATATGGATCGTGTCGCTGATGAGGCAGCCCAGGCTATCCATTACAGACAGCATCACTGTGGTATCAGAAGATACCAGTATGTCAGCATAAGATGTAGTATCGCCATTGCTCCAGTTGTACTCTTCCACCGGCCAGCCGGAGTAGATTGAGTTAATCCTGAAAGTATTTCCGGTACAAACCGTGGTGTCGGGTCCGATAGTCAACTGATTTACCAGCGGCACTTTGAGCGTATCAATGTAGGACGTAGTGCAGTGCAACCCCTTCACCCGGAGCTCTGCAACATGGTTGCCCCCGGTCTTGAACTGGTGCATGTAGCCCTCAGTGGTCGCAACCATCTGGCTGTCAATCCACCATTCTATGCCGGCAGGTGTCATATTATACCCTGAAACATCAAAACTGTACTTACCGCAGCCAATGTGGTTTATTATACGGATACTGGCTTCCGGGGCTTCCACCACTTTAATTGAATAAGCCTTTGTTACCTTTCCCACCATAGGACATGCATTATCAGTGGCCGTAACAGTGAAAGTATACGGTTGCGAACGAATATGGGACGAATCCGGTGTCCAGCAAAAGGTGCCGGTTTTAGCGGTGTCTCCAGATACGGTAAATGATGCTCCTGGGATATTATTACTCCAAGTTAAGGCAACTGTGTCAGATATATCATCATCACGAGTTTCTATATCAAAGCAGAGAGACTGACCGGCACAGGCAGTGATGGATTTGCCGAGGGCGTTTGAACTTTCTACTAAATAGGGAATGTCATTGTTGGGGCAGGCCATCACCAAAAGCTGGGCAGTCATGGCTGTATATCCAATTCTAACTCCATTCCTGTATTCTTCTATTCCCCAACTCCAAACAGTAACTTGGGATTGCATTGGTCTAAATATATAGCTCCCTGTTACAGGGTCTAAAGCAAACCCCCGGCATAAGGGGGGTGATGGCGGGAGATTGGCATTGGGAAAACCATTAAAATACAGAGGCTTATCGTAAGAGTAGGGCGAATAGTAAGAGACTGGAGTTCCGCTAGCATTCAACGGTGGAACAAGAGAAAACACCAATGAATCACCATCTGGCTCAATTGCGCCCATGTTACCAATTACACATGATCCGGCACAGGTGATCAACACGGGATCTGCCAATTCCGGTGAGGAATTTGGTGAGGAGAGACAACCGTTTATTATGGCTTCAAAATACATTGGCCCCCCGCTTACGGTGGTGGAGATGTTGGTACTATAACAACATTCTGTAATCGAGAGTCGATATTCACATCCGGTTCCCTGAAGTACGATTAAGGCCGTGTAGCTGTATCGTTCAATTCCATAAGGGAAAGTGGAAGAACTATTCGAACAGCGGGACTCGGAACTATCACAAACCGGGGTTATATCTTTTCCCAGGGATGAATGGATGTACATGGAATCTGCATAACTAAATCCAACTCCATCAATGTTCAACTGGAAGGAATCCAATGCTATTGCATTGCAGTCTCGGTAAGCAGTAAATGTCACCAGAAAAGTATCCTGGCCAACCTGCTGATAATCCAGCTTCCCACCAATAAGATGAGTAGCACCTAATTCTGAGGTAGAACCTACTGCGAGCAACAGAGATAGGGTGGTATAGAGTAATAAGCGCTTCATATCTTTAATTTTTATCGTGTTCTTAAAACAGTTTTTGACGATACGAATATCCGGGACCTTGTCTTTATTATAAGGAACACATTTTTCAATTTGTCGGATTTTGTTTGAATCTTATTATTTTAATAAACCTGCATATAACTCTAAAATTCCATTTTTTATATACATATTTGTCGGAAATCATTTATTTGGGTTACAGATTTAAAAATACGGCCCGGTAGAGGCAGGATGCATCCTGCCTCTACGTTATGACCCATGTCCATCAATTACAAAAATGAAGGAAACCTCACTGGCCAATACCAAACTCATCATGCTGCTAAAGACGTTGAATGACCGGGAGTGGCTGCATCTGGCGAAATTCATTGAATCGCCTTACTTCAACGTGCATGAGGGAATTCACCTGCTTTTTGAGGCTTTGCAACGAAATGCTTCAAATATAGAGTCGGTAACGAAGTCTTCGCTATACAAGGCCGTTTTTGGTGAAGAAAAGTACAACGACCTGCGCCTGCGCCACCTCCTGAGCGACTTCCTGAAGCTGCTGGAACATTTCCTGGTGGTTTCTGCCCTTTTGAATGATGAGCAGGAAATTCGCGTTCGGCTATTAAATGAGTACAGGCAGCGTGACCTGGAGAAGCATTTTACAAGCACGCAGAAATTAACAGACAAGGCTGGGCAAAAAAGCCCTGTGCGTGACGGGCAGTTTTACCTGCACCGCTTCAGGGTGGAGCAGGAAAAGGACAGTTTCCTGGCGCAGCAACTCCAGCGGTCAGGCAAAACGAATATTGAACCGGCTGCCGCTGCCCTGGATATATTCTATGTTTCGCAGAAGCTGCGGTGGCACTGCCTCCTGCTGAACAACCGCAGCATTGTGGGCGATATACAACCCCTTAATTTCATGGAGGAAATCCTTGGTGCCCTTCCCGGAAACCCTGTTGCATCAGAGCCTGTAGTGGCCGTATACGTGGAGGTGGGGCAAATGCTGCAGTTCCCTGATCAGGAAGAGCATTACCACCAGTTGAAAGTCCTGCTGCAACAGGAGGCATTCCGGTTTTCGCAGGAGGAAGCGCGGGAGCTGTACGCCTTTGCCCGGAACTACTGCATCCGCAAGATTAACAGTGGCATAAAGGAATACCTCCGGGAGATATTTGGCCTTTACCGGCAGGCTCTGGAGCAGCACTTGTTGCTGGAAGAAGGATTCATTTCACCCTGGGATTACAAAAACATTGTGGTTACAGGGCTGCGCCTCGGGGAATTTAGCTGGGTGCAGAATTTCCTGAATGAATACCGGGATCGGCTGGAGGAAAAATTCCGGGAAAATGCCTTTACCTACAATCTTGCGAAATTTCACTTTTACCGCCAGAACCACCCTGAAGTGGTACGGCTGCTGAGCCAGGTGGAATATGATGACGTGTTTTACAGCCTCGATTCCCGCAGCATGTTGCTGAAGACCTATTATGAACTGAATGAGGTAAACGCGCTCTTTTCGCTGCTTGACAGCTTTTCCGTTTATCTGCGCAGGAATAAGCTGGTATCGGCACACCATAAAACGAACTATGCAAACCTTATCCGCTATACCCGCAAGATGCTAAACCTGAAACCCGGGGCAAAAGAGGATGCGGAAAAGCTCCGCAAACAAATACAGGACACCCGGAAAGTAGCAGATGCAGATTGGCTGCTGGAAAAGCTGGCCGAATTGGGATAATGCAGAGTCTGGCTTTTAGCCGGACAACCCGCGTTAGCGGATAATATCAATTATTGCATTTCTCCGGGCGGAAGCCCGGAGCTACATCTTCCCAGCAGATCGAACTTCAATTCCTTGTAAAGGTTAACCCATGATTATAGAATGACATCGTATACTTTTAAATATAATCTCAGCACACTGGCAGTTATCCGAAAGAAATTTTGGGCAAATGCCATAAAGGGAAAACGGCTGATTTTCATATTCTTACTAGGAACAGCGCTCACCACTTGGGCCGGTTGTTCACCGGAGATTACTGAATCGGCCTTGCCCCTTGACCCTCCTGAAAGCTTTGGCCATTCTGGAAATATGCCGCTGCAGGAAGAGTGGTGGACCGGGTTTGAAGATCAGACATTAAATATGTTTGTAAATGAGGCGCTGGATTCTAATTTCGACTTGCTTGCTGTGTGGCAGCGATTCAGGGCCGCAGAAGCGGTGGTTGATCGCGAATCCTCCTATTTATTTCCTGAACTTGAAGCTTTCAGTGTTTTTGGAACCAGCCGTCCGGAGCCGGATTTTGCAGGTGGCGAAAACCTGCGATCAGGCTTATCTTCCGTATATGAAATAGATCTTTGGGGAAGGATCCGTTCCCGCGTTAAAGCCGAGCAATACCGGGCCGAAGCAAGTTTATATGACTACCAGGCTACTGCGATCTCACTTTCTGCGGAAATTGCGCGTACATGGTATCAGTTACTGGCGGAATGGCAACACCTTGAACTTGCCGAAACACAGATTGAAACCAATGACAAAATTCTGCGGCTATTTAAATCACGATTCGGGAGCGGACAAATCAGAGGTGTGGATATTCTCCGCCAAACGCAATTAATGGAAGCCACCCGTGGACAAAAAATCCTGATAGAATCCAGGATCCGGATACTGGAACACCGGTTTGCAGTTTTGATAGGGGCACCTCCAATGGAGGAATTAATTTATGCTCCTGACTCCTTTCCTGCGCTGCCGCCCCTGCCTGAAACCGGAATTCCTACGGAACTCGTGCAAAGACGTCCGGATGTCCGGACAGCATTTAGCCTGTTGCAGGTTGCTGACAGGGAAGTGGCTTCTGCCATTAGTGCCAAATATCCACGATTAAGCATCAGCGCCTCCGTTTCATCAAGAGCTAATAATGTTGATGATCTCTTCCGGGACTGGGCCTATTCTCTTGGCGTGAACCTCGTGGCTCCCCTGTTTTATGGTGGAAGGCTCAGTGCGGAGGTAGACAGGGCCGTAGCTTTTAAACAGCAGCGACTTTATGAATATGGACAAACCGTACTGATTGCTTTCCGGGAAGTGGAGGATGCCCTGATTCAGGAAATGAAACAGCAAGAACGATTGCAGGTTTTGGAGCAGCAGGTGAAGCTTGCGGACCAGGCTTATGAGCAACTCCGGATCGAATACTTCAATGGGATGAGCGATTATCTCGCAGTGCTGACAGCAATGGATCAAGCCCAGCAACTTCAGCGCGAGCTTATATCTGAAAGGCTGGCGCTGCTGGAATTCCGCATTGCCCTCTACCGTGCCCTGGCTGGTGGATTTGAAACACCCGCAGAAAATGCGGACCGCAATGAGCAAATGGATGAAGAATAAGCATTCCCTATGTTTTATATATGAATAAACGAAAAACACTTATTGTCAGCCTGATAATTCTTGTAGTGGCGGGAGCCATAACAGCAGTCATTTTCCTTACCGAACCGGATGCTGAGCGGGCAGGCGCAACCAAGAAAACTCCGATGCTTGTGGATGTTACCGAAGCCCAGCGGGGAACTTTCCGGCCCGTGATCATTGCAACAGGAATTGTCCAACCCACCAATGATATTGTCCTCAGTCCCAGGGTAAGTGGGGAGATAATTTCGCTTGCCAAAGGTTTTATGCCCGGAGGTTTTGTGAAGAAGAACGAGGTGTTGCTCCAAATAGATCCGGCAGATTACCGCAATGAATTAAAACTTCGACAGAGCGAGCTGAGCCAAGTTCAGTCAGATTTGCAAATAGAGCAAGGCAGGCAGGATGTGGCCCGGCAGGATTACGAACTTGTGGAAGAGATGCTGGACACGGGAAATGAAGGCTTGATGCTGCGACAGCCACAACTCCGGCAGGTACAGGCGCAGGTGGAAGCCATGCAGGCAGCGGCAGAACAAGCAGAACTGAACCTTGAGCGAACCGTGCTCAGGGCGCCTTTTGATGCCCATATTCTCAGCCGTAATGTTAATGTCGGTTCCCAGGTTGCACCAGGTGACGATCTCGGACGGATGGTGGGCAGAGATGAATACTGGGTCGTTACCACGGTTCCGCTCTCCAAGCTGCCTTGGATAACGTTTCCCTCTCCCGGGCAGGAGCACGGATCAGAGGCCAAAATAGTGGATAACAAAGCCTGGAAAACCGGGCAGTACCGCAACGGCCACGTTTTCAGACTGATAGGCGCACTTGAAGATCAGACACGCATGGCGAGACTGCTCATCTCAGTCTCTGATCCCCTGGCGTATAAGAATGACACCTTACCCGTGTTGATGATCAACTCATTTGTAGAAGCACGAATTCACGGAGAAATGTTATCCGATGTCATTCGTTTGAACCGGGATCACCTCAGAGAGAATGAAACCGTGTGGGTAATGGAAAAAGATCAGCTCCAGATCCGGAAGGTGGAAGTTATTTTTATGGATGCAGATTATGCATACATCGCCAGCGGAATAAATGCCGGTGAGCAGGTGGTAACCACCAACCTTTCCACCGTTGCAGAAGGCGCTCCCTTACGAACTGCCCAGGACAAGGCAACCGGGCAATTGAATAACAGAAATCCATCATCTGAGGATACCGGGGATTAAACATTTTTTTTGACCGAATATTGGCAGCCAAAATTTTGAAGAAGCAATGTTCCCGGTGAATTCAACCTTTCATATTTTAAATTTCAATCCTTTTGTGTTAAACGTTTTATGTTTTAAAAATTAAAGAAAAACTTCCTGAGAGGCCATTTTTATAGCAGAAACATTTAGCACTACCCTGAGTTATTTCACCTGAATGACCAATTCTAACTCAAACAATCTTCAGGAAATTGACGACCACAAAGGGCCCATTGCCTACATGGCGCGCAATCCAATCATTGCCAACCTGATGATGATCATCCTCCTTGTGGGGGGTGCATGGACGATGTACAATATCCAGAAGGAAGTCTTTCCCCAATTTGAACTGGACATCGTGGAGATAAGTGTGGTGTATCCAGGGGCGGCACCTGCCGAGGTAGAGCAGGGAATTCTCCTTCCGGTAGAGGAAGCTGTGCGGGGCGTGCAGGGAATAAGGGAGATTGTTTCCACCGCTGAAGAAGGCTCTGGCAGCGTCTCAATCGAACTGCTGGCAGCGACCGACCGCATGAGGGTGTATCAGGATATAGACCAGGCAGTGGCCCGGATCAGAACGTTTCCTGATGATATAGAACAACCTGAGGTAATTCTCCAGGCAAGGCAGCGTAGTGTAATAGAGGTTGGACTTTATGGTGAGGCAGATTACCGCACGTTGCGCCTCTTGGCAGAGCGGCTCCGCGACCGGTTGTTAAATGAAGAAGAAATTACCCAGGTCGAGTTTGGAAATGTCCCGGAATATGTAACCCACGTGGAAATTCCCCGGCAGCGATTGCGAGAATATGGGCTTACACTGGAACAAGTGGCAGATATAATTCTTCAGTCCAGCGAGGATATTCCCGCAGGGGCCGTGGAAACCAGCAGCGGGGAGATTCTTCTGCGCATGAAGGAGCGCAAGCAATGGGCAGCGGAATATGGCACCATAGAGATCATAACCGCAGGATCAGGTGCCTCAGTAACGCTGGCGGAAATTGCCACCATTACTGATGGATTCGAGGAAACCGGCTTTCATTCTCAGTTCAACAGCCAGCCATCTGTCGAACTTGATATTTTCCGTATCGGTGATCAATCCCCCCTTGAGATAGCTGAAATTGTCCAGGAGGTGCTCAGAGATTTTGAGAAAACGTTGCCACCGGGCGTGCATTACCGCATAGACAGCAATACCGCAGAAGATTTCAGTGAGCGCCTTTCATTACTCACGGGGAACGGACTCATGGCCGTGGTCATCGTACTGCTAATCCTGGCGCTTTTTCTTGAGTATAAGCTGGCTTTTTGGGTAATGATGGGAATGGTCATTTCGTTTGTAGGAGGCCTCGTGTTTATGCCGATAGTTGATGTAAGCATCAATATGATCTCCATGTTCGGATTCCTGTTGGTACTGGGCATTGTGGTAGATGATGCCGTGGTGGTGGGTGAAAATGTATATGAATACCGGCAACAGGGGATGGGCTTTTTGGATGCGGCAATAGCTGGCGCTAAAGATATTGCCAGACCGGTGATTTTCAGCATTCTCACGAACATAATAACTTTCATTCCGCTGCTTTTTCTCCCAGGAACCACAGGTAAATTCTGGTGGCCGCTGCCAGCAGTGGTCATTGTGGTGCTGGCTATTTCGTTGATGGAGGCCCTGTTCATCCTGCCTGCACATCTTGGCCATAGTTCTAAAAAAGATACGCTTAAAATAAGGAAATATATTGAACCCTGGCAGCAGCGGTTTGCCAAAGGTTTCGACCGCTTCGTGGATCGCTATTTCAGCCCGTTGCTCAAAAAGTGCCTTCACTACCGCTATATCACCATCAGTGTGGCTCTTGCGCTGCTTTTAGTGGTTGGCGGTTTCGGATACAGCGACCACATGGGCATCATCATGATGCCGGAGGTGGCTGCCGATGAAATTGAAGCCGGAGTGAGGCTGCCGGTAAGTACTACCCCTGACCAGGCAGCGAAAGTAGCCAACCAGATCACGGAATCAACGCTGCAAATGTTTGACGACCAAAATCTCTATGAGGTGGCTGAAGGTGTGAAAACCAATGTTCGCAACCAAAATTTCATTGATGTGGAAATTGTGATGAAGCCGCCTGACCAGCGAGATATGTCGGCCCAGGAGGTGATTGAACTCTGGCGCGATGAGATTGGGGAAATCGAAGGAGTAGATCAGATCACTTTTGAAGCAGAGCGCGGACCGGGAGGTTACCAACAGGACATAAGTGTAGATATTAGCCACAATGACATTGATGTGCTGGAAAAGGCAAGCCAGGCATTTTCTGAAACGGTTTCAACTTTCAACAATACCCGCGATATCAATGATAACTTCGATAAAGGCAAACTCCAGTTCGACTTCACTTTGCTGCCTGAAGCCCGCAACCTGGGATTAACCTCCAGCGAGGTGGGCCGGCAGGTGCGCAATGCCTTCTTTGGAGCACTGGCCATGCGCCAGTTGCGAGGAGATAATGAGGTGGAAGTTCGCGTAAAGCTTCCGCTGGAGGAAAGAAAGGATCTTTATAACCTTCAGGATTTCCTTGTTCGCACCCCTGATGGTACAGAAGTCCCCCTTCTGGACGTGGTCTTAATAGAAGAACGCGAGGCATTCGTTAGCATCAACAGGCGCGATGGCCGCAGGGTGGTAACTGTGAGCATGGATGTAGAACCGGCAAGTGCGGTTACCCAGGTGATAGAAGCTTTACAAGCGGAAGTGCTTCCACAACTCAGGGCTGATTATCCCGGCATCACCTGGAGCTTTGAGGGCAGCCAAGCTGAAATGCGCGAGTCTATGCAGTCGCTTTGGGGTGGGTTTGCCCTGGCTATGATGGTTATCTACGCCTTGCTTGCTATGGCGTTCAATAATTATGTGCAACCGCTCATAGTTATGGCGGCCATACCCTTCGGCATCGTAGGAGCGGTGATCGGGCACATTCTGCTCGGTTACGATCTGTCGCTGGTGAGCCTTATGGGAGTCATCGCACTGTCCGGTGTGGTGGTGAACGATTCCCTCATCATGATTGATTATGCCAACAAAAAGCGGAAAGGCAAAACCGTATTTAATGCCATACATGAAGCCGGAGTCCGAAGATTCAGACCCATCATTTTAACTACGCTTACAACCTTTGGCGGCCTCACTCCCATTATTCTAGAAACTTCAAACCAGGCGAATAACCTCATTCCAATGGCCATTTCCCTGGGCTTCGGGATTGTCTTCGCCACGTCTATTATTCTTCTTCTCGTTCCCAGCCTGTATTTAATTTTGGAAGACACGGTGAAAAAAGCAAAAGAGGTGAAGGAGGCGGCCATTGAATAAGTTCCGGCAGCTTTCAACCTTTATATTTAAATATGAATTATAAATAAAAATTACACACTCATTTAATAAAAAAAACCAGCCGGGAATTTTCATCTTAATTATTTTAAACATCAAGGAAATGGATAAACAAACGGTCACAGGAATACACCACGTTACGGCCCTGGCTGATGACGCTCAAAAAAACATTGATTTTTACACCGGCATTCTCGGATTGCGAATGGTGAAGAAAACCATCAATTTCGATGCGCCCAATGTGTACCATCTCTACTACGGAAATGAGCAGGGAATGCCAGGGACGATTATGACCTTCTTTCCATATTCCGGGTTGGCCAGGGGCAGGCACGGCAAAGGACAAATGACGGTTACCTCGTTCTCCGTGCCTGAAGAAAGCATGGAATACTGGCAGAAGCGCCTGGCAAAATTTAACGTACAATTTTCAAGGCCTGAGCAACGATTTGGAGCGGAAACTTTTATTTATTTTAAGGATGTACACGGACTCGGATTAGAACTGGTATTTAATAAAGATGATGACCGCCCCGCGTTTTCTTATGGACAAATTCCGATTGAAAATTCCATAAGGGGATTTTATGGCGTAACCCTGTGCGAGGAAGGGTATGAACGAACTGCGGGGCTCCTGCAAGAAGGTCTGGATCATAAACTGATGGCTGAAAAGGGCAACCGGTTCCGGTATTCCGCCAGTGGCAAGCCGGGCGATTTTGTGGATATTCTTTGCGCACCAGACGAAATGCGTGGTTTGGGTGGTAGCGGAACCATCCATCACCTGGCTTTTGCCACGCCTGATGACGCCACCCAATTAAAGATCCGTGATAAACTGCTGGCAATGGGCCTGAACGTAACGCCCGTCATGAATCGCCAATATTTTCACAGCATTTATTTCCGGGAGCCGGGAGGAATTTTATTCGAAGTAGCCACCCTCCCACCTGGTTTTGCGATAGATGAAGACATTGCTGAATTGGGATCACACCTGAAGTTGCCGTCCTGGCTGGAATCTTCCCGATCAGAGATAGAAAAGGGGCTGCAGCCGGTTAAAATTCAAACTGATAAATTTATGGATTAATGGAGCATAATAAAAAGAACTTTATTGAGGCCGGAATACCACTACAGCAAGCCGGTAAAGCTTTGATAATGTTGCATGGGCGCGGGGCCGATGCACGGGATATCCTTTCGCTGATCCGCTACCTGACAACAGATGATTATTATATCGTTGCGCCCGAGGCTACCGGTGGTGCCTGGTATCCACACGGCTTTATGGCCCCGCTCCCGCAAAACGAACCGTGGCTTGGTAGCGCTTTGGATTTTATCAATGAAATAATTATGAATATTAATAAAGCAGGCATTCCGGCTGAAAAAATAGTACTGTTAGGATTTTCACAAGGCGCTTGCCTGGCGCTGGAATTTGCCGCCAGAAATGCAAGGAAGTGGCGCGGAGTAGTTGCTTTTACAGGTGGCCTTATCGGAGAAAAAATAGATCGGCAGCAACATAAGGGTGATTTTGAGGGCACAAAGATCTTTATAGGAAATAGCGATAACGATCCGCATGTGCCCCTCACCCGCAGCCAGGATTCATCCGATATTTTAAAACAAATGGGCGCAATCGTTACGCTGAAGGTATATCCCGGGATGCCCCATACTATTAATGAGGATGAAATTAATGAGGTAAATCAGATGATTTTATGAATGCTAAGGGGCAGGTAACCGAAAGTTGGAATGGAAATACAGTTGGATTACCAGGAGTGTAGGCGGGATTGAGAATAAATTTTATGCCCGTACCGGGACCCATGCTTAGGTCTTTTTCAGCCACAATGTTCAATTCATAGTGGATGAATCACCCACGCATGTCACGATAAACCTGAAAATTGATCTGTAAAGAGATGTTCCTGACTTCCTGCGAGAGGTCTTCAAAGTTGTTTTCAATTCTGTTCATTCGCTTACTGATGGCAACCCCATATAGAAGATACTCCCTAAACACATTGGTAGCCCAAATACGGAATTAGGTGCCCTGTTTTGAATTGACCCGATACCCTACGGATAGAATTGCATCGAGATTGTAGTAGTCAATTCCCCTGCTCACTTCGCGTCCGGCCTCCATTTGAACTGTTGCATTTTTTGCAACAGTTGACTCACGGCTTAATTTCCCCTCTTTATATACATTCCGCAAATGCCTTGAAATAACCGATTTGTCCCGGTTGAAAAGTTGAGCTATTTCGATAGGTTTTGGGCAATACGTTCGTTGAGTTCAACTTCGTCTTTTAACTGTGTTTCAAATTCGGCTTTCAGACTGGTAAAGCGTTCTCCAAAATCAAAATCATCTTCTTCCTCTGCCAGGCCTACATAGCGCCCGGGAGTAAGTACATAGTCCAACTCCGCAACCCGTTCTTTGGGGGCCGAAGCACAGAAGCCTTTTACATCCTCATAGTTGCCATCAGGATTACGCCAATTATGGTAAGTGTCGGCAATCTGATCAATATCTTCGTCTGAAAGCACTTTGATTCTTCGGTTTATTAAGTGTCCCAAATGTGGCACAACGCTCACGAGATTGCTGCTGGCGGGTTTTTATACGATTTAAGTTTATTTGGCTCATTTACAGTACAAGTTTAAGCAAAAGCTGTCAGCAAAGCAAGCACTCCCGCTTGCAGCAATGTGTGGTTGGCACCAGTTTTATTATTCGATTTTAATATGTGTACCGGTAGAAATCATTCCATTTAAATTTGATTGATATTCATATTGTTTGTCATTTACATTACTTATTATGATGGTTAGTTTATCACCTTTTGTCAAAAAATTCAATGCAGGATCATTTGTGTTGATAAAGGTCAATTCATACTCGCAGTCTGAAATCCATTTAATATTGAATTCAGTTTGATATTTGTTATTTTCATAATACTCTGTTTGCTTATTGCCTTTTCTTTCAATGTAGGCGGTCGTGTCAGATTGATTTGAACCATATTTAAATTTTCCATTATGAGCCATTTTACAATTGACATTTTTCTTCTCGATTTTTGTCTTGCGGTTCGCACAGTATTTGTCAATATACTCAGATGACTTACCACTACCCATTTCTTTGGCCTTTCGAAATAAATCGCAAGCTTGGTCTGTTTCATTCAACTCTATCAGACATAATGCTTTCATATTCATTACCATTGTAAAATCAGGCTTTTGCTCTAAGGCCTTGTCATAATCCTGAATGGCTCCCTTACAATCTCCATTATTAGCTTTCTCATTTGCTGTGTTTATATAATCAAAAACTGATTGTCCTGAACAGGTCAATGAGAAAATGCAAGTAATCAAAATGATTAAAGGTTGTTTCATATTTTTAATTTTTTAAATTGGTGTCAACGGTTTTAATAAAGCTAGTGCGGCTTTCCGTGATTTTGAAAGTAACCGAAAATTTTCTTTTTCAGACGTCATGGTCAACCGAAGACGTAATGGCCGCATTAGCTTTATTTGTTGTTGTGGGCAGGTTTTACTTTTCTTTTTTGTTTTCTTCTTTTGTCTCCATATTATTTGTAAAAAAAACTGGGAATCCTGCTTTGCCAGATAGTATTGTGGCTAAGCCTCGTCTAATTGTTTGTTGTTCAAATTCTAAATTTCCATGTGCAATTGGGGAGTATGCAGTCCTCTTCAACATTACTTTTTCAAAATGGTAATTCAGTGATTTTCCCATTTCATACAGAAGTTCAATAAATAAATCTTCATTTTTTTGTCCCCAAGTTTCAGCTTGAGGATTTCCATTGGTCAAATTATCGTGATAGTTTCGCCATGCAGCGATTACCTTTTCATATCCCTTTCCTGTAAACTCTAAATCGATCATATTAAGGGCTTCAACATGATCAATCGAAACCCGTGTTGCCCGAGTAGTCATGAGAGTTTTGAAAATGTCCACCTTTCTTGAGCGGTTTTCTCTATTCTTTTCTAACCATTTCTGAATTTGGACAGCTGCTATTGGTCCAATCAGTACGGCTAAGGCCATTATCATTTCAGATGCTTCCATATGTAATTCTTTTGTTCGTTTTTAACTTGCCCACAACGAGTTTATAAACTCAATTGCGTATATATCCACTTTACCTGAACCCGGAATTCTGCCACGGTTTCGCTACCAAAAGTAGGGATATTTTATTTTTGGGAAGCCTTCTCTTCCAACTGTTTGTTTCAGGCTACGTTTGGTGAGGAGCGGCTCTGACAGAATACTGTTGACCTGGTGACAAGGATTCTGGCCGTTTTATCCTTTTCCCTACGTAAAAAGTATTTGCTCGGCCCACGCCTTGATCTGTGGCATTAAAAACTTCAAACTTTGCCAAAATGTTAAATACATAGTTGTCATCCGGCACAGCGAGGGGGTAGTCTCTCCAAACTTTGTATACACCAATTTGTACACACCAAAAAGAAAAACCCTTGCAAGTCATTGTCCTGCAAGGGTTTTAAATTTAGTAGTGTGGTGCGGGAGGGAATCGAACCCCCGACACAAGGATTTTCAGTCCTTTGCTCTACCGACTGAGCTACCGCACCGCCTTTCTCTCGAAAAGAGGTGCAAAATTATACCTTTTCAGTTCTTGCCGAAACTTTTCTATAAATCTTTCTTTGCCTTTGGCGGCCTCTCCTGTTTTTGGCGATATTGCGGGCCGCTAAACCAAAACTACTGCTATGGCTATTGTGGGACAGATTCTATTTGCGCTGGTCGCCATTGCTGCTATTGGCTTCTTTGCCTGGAAAGTAGGTCGCATCCGCAGCAACATACTGCTTGGGAAGGATGTGGAGATAAACGACCGCAAAGCTGAACGCTGGAAGAAAATGGCCCTTGTGGCAATGGGCCAGAAAAAGATGTTCAAAAGACCCATCCCTGCACTGCTCCACCTTGCCGTATATCTGGGCTTTATCATCATCAATATAGAAATCCTGGAAATTATTCTGGACGGACTGTTGGGAAGCCACCGGCTTTTATTCCCGCTGCTGGGCGGCATTTACCCGGTATTTATCAGCTTTCTGGAGTTTCTGGCGTTGGGCGTGCTGGTGTCGTGTATCATCTTCCTTATTCGCAGGTATGGGCTTGCCATCAAGCGCTTTCATGCACGCGAAATGACCGCCTGGCCGAGGCTGGATGCCACCATAATACTCATCAGTGAAATTCTGCTGATGGTGTTTTTCCTCACCATGAATGGAGCCGACCTCACACTACAACGGCATGGAGTGACAGGATACACGCAGACGGGCCTCTTTTTTTTCAGCCAGGCGCTGATGCCGCTCCTTGACGGCCTCCCAACCGGACAACTTATTTTTCTGGAGCGCTTTTGCTGGTGGGCACATATCATCGGGATTTTTGCCTTTCTCTGTTATGTCCCGTTTTCCAAGCATTTCCACATCTTCATATCCTTCCCTAATACCTACTATTCGCGCCTTGAGCCGCAAGGAAAGATGAAGAATATGCCGGAAATCGCCAAGGAAGTGCAATTGATGATGAACCCTGAAGCAGGCGCAGACGCTCCGGCACCGGATGATCATCCTGCATTTGGCGCCAAAGATATTTCGCAACTCAACTGGAAACACCTGATGGATGCCTATAGCTGCACCGAATGCGGACGCTGTACAGATGTATGCCCCGCCAATATAACCGGCAAAAAGCTTTCGCCCCGCAAGATCATGATGGACACCCGCGATCGTACGGAGGAGGTGGGAATAGCCCGCAACAAAGGCATCAAACCGGGAGAAGATGGCAAAACATTGCTGCATGATTACATCACGCAGGAAGAGTTGCTGGCCTGTACCAATTGCCAGGCCTGCGTTGAAGCATGTCCTGTAAGCATAGATCCGCTCAGCATTATTACAGAACTGCGCAGATCACTTATAATGGAAGAAGCTAAATCTCCCAATGAATGGAACATTATGTTTGGAAATATCGAAAATAATGGCGCTCCCTGGGCCTTCCCGCAAAGCGACAGGCTTAAATGGAGTGAGGGGGTGATGAAGGAATGATTTTTAGAAAATCCTTGAATTTCTAATTTTGGAGCATAAACCTTTTTTGGTTAAATAATTAAAATTATTAATGCCTTCGTGTATACAAATAAAATAACATGGCAGAGCAAATAAAAGTACCCACAATGTCTGAGATGCTGTCAAATGGTGAAACACCCGATATCCTGTTTTGGGTAGGATGTTCCGGCAGTTTCGATCAGCGCGCGCAGAAGATCACCAAAGCATTTGTGAAGATATTGCACCATACAGGGATTAAGTATGCCGTGCTCGGGGCTGAGGAGAACTGCACCGGTGATCCAGCTCGCAGAGCAGGTAACGAATTCGTTTTCCAGATGATGGCCGCGATGAATATTCAGACATTAAATGGTTATGAAGTGAAGAAAATCGTTACCGCCTGCCCACATTGTTTTAATATCCTGAAAAACGAATACCCGGAACTTGGCGGCAATTATGAGGTGATTCACCACACGGAACTTTTGCAGCAGCTTATTGACGATGGCCGAATAAAAATCGAAGATGGAAAAGCCTTTAAAGGCCGCAGGATCACTTTCCACGATTCCTGCTTTCTTGGTAGGGGAAACGGAATTTATGAGGCTCCGCGACAAATCATCAAAGCACTTGATGCCGAACTGGTGGAAATGAAGCGCAGCCGTAGCAATGGCCTCTGCTGCGGAGCCGGAGGTGCCCAAATGTTCAAGGAACCGGAGTCAGGCAAGAAGGACATTAATATTGAGCGCATTGAAGAAGCCCTCGGCACTGAAGCACCGGTTGTGGCTTCGGCCTGCCCTTTTTGCATGACGATGCTCAGCGATGGGGTAAAGGAAAAAGACAAGGAAGAAGACGTAAAAGTATGGGATGTGGCCGAACTAATCGCCCAGGCGCAAGACCTTTAAGAACCCATAACCCACGGTTTAAACCATGGGTTCCAATAATCCAATCTGAACCCAAACCATTTTAATGGTTTAAAAGGTCACTTTTTCTTATACATTTTTTTGATGGCTTTGGCTGTTTTTCTTCCGGCCAGCCGCCCGTTGATTTCTACTAAGTTCAGAAATACCTGTTCATTGATGATCTCGACTTTCTCGGGCTCCGGCTCTTTGGGTCCGAAAATGCGTTTGAGGAACGGTCTCTTTTGGGCTTCAGGATCGGCCTCGGAGGTAACGCTTATCTGCTGCGGTTCTGCATCGCTTCCTGCCTTGCTGATAATGATATGCGTGGTGGCAGAATACCTGTAATCTACTATTGCAGCCATGCTTCCATCAGCTATGTCGTCCATATTAGCATTGGGTGTATCCACTTCCACTGCTTCCCTTATGATCAAATTTCTTACGGAGATGATCACAGTTCCGCTATCAAAGGTTGGAGGTGCTGCATTAGGTTCGGGGAAGCGCAATATCTGGGCACCCCATTCCCGCAGCTTTTCTTCGTATTGCATCCCGTAGTGCTCCACCAGTTCGGGACCTGGCGTAATGTGCAGGTAATTTGGCATTCTTCCCTGACGGTGCACCTTTTCAGGAGTTATCATTGCGGCTTTCACTCCACTTAAATTGACCTTATGGCTGCAGGAAGCCGAAAATACCAGAAGAAGGGAGATCCAGAGGATTGGAAATCTCAATGCCATAATATTTTTATACCGGTTTAAATTGTTCAAATGTTTCTTTACAATCATAGCAATAATGGATGGAACGGCAAAGTGTAGGGCCAAAGGGAGAATTCATAGTTGTGTCCGATCCACCGCAGTATGGGCAGGCAGCATCCTTTAGCCGGTTCAGGTCAAACTCGCCCTCCACGTGCACCGGTGGAGCCAGGCCAAACTTGCGGATGGTTTCGCGCCCTTCTTCGCTGATGCGGTTGCTGGTCCAGTGTTCCTTAAAATCAACTTTTACTTTTACCGAGGCCACTCCTTCCAGGCCGGTCAATTTCTCTTCTACCTCTTGTCGCATCATTTCCATGGCCGGGCATCCGGCAAAGGTGGGCGTCATCCGCACGAATACATTGCCTTCTTCGTCAACCTCCAGTTGCGTAATGATACCCAGGTCAACAATAGAAAGAACCGGGATCTCAGGATCCTTCACTTCCTTAATTGCTTCTTTTATTTTTTCCAACATTAAATTTTCCAAAACTTCTTTTTATGTTGCCGGTTCATCCAGTCAGCCCGAATAATTTCGGTAAAGTTAGTACAGCATGAAATACCGGAGCTTCCAAACCTGGATTCACAAATCATTAGATCAAACTGCTTATTGCAAAAACCGAAGATATTTGCAACAAGTTAATAAAACCTATGACTGAACTGGTGCGCGCGCTCCCGCTGATCCTGGGAGCTATTTCCCTGGCCATTCCTTTTATTGCGATCGTTTGGCTGGTAGCGGGCAAAAGCCATGACCGCGTTACATATTTACTGAAGGTGCTCAGCAGCTTCACCTGGATATTGTTCGTGTTTCTTGCCATTCCCTGGGGATTTGGCAATTACTATCTGCGCTACATTCTTAGCGGCATTTTCGTAGTGCTTTTCATGGTATCGGTGTATAAAACCTGGAGCCATAAGTTCTGGGTACGGAAAGGCTTTAGCTTTTATCTGGGTACTATCTATATTCTCATTGGGCTGGGGCTGGGCCTTATTTTAAATTTTTGGGTAATAAGAGGATATTGGTATAGTGGTGATCCGGTGGCCCTGGAATCGCCCTTTGGAAAAGGCAAGTATGTCGTCATACAAGGAGGGAACAGTGGCGTCACAAATTTTTTTCACCATTATTTCAAAGTGCAGAAATATCGCTACGCCATTGATGTGGTGAAAGTAGATAACCTGGGTTTCAGGGCCTCCCAATTTCTGCCTGATTCGCTGCAGGCCTACCGGATTTATGGCGATACGCTTTATTCTCCCTGCAACGGAACAATCGTTTCTGTGGTGAGGGATGAAGCAGAAAATGAGATTGGCGTGCTGAACTATGAAAATCCTGCAGGCAACAACGTTGTGGTACGCTGTGGAGAGGTGAATGTATTGACCGGCCACCTTCGGGAAGGCCGGGTTTTCGTGAAGGAAGGAGACACCGTAAAGTCAGGCCAGCCGCTTGGAGAGGTAGGCAATTCAGGCTATTCTATTGAGCCACACCTCCACATGCAAGCCTACCAACTGGATTCGGCAGGAGAGTACATTGCCATTCCAATGCTCATCAATGGTCGTTTTCCTGTTATGAATTCATTGATCCGGTAAATTTATTTCCTGATCGTTTCTGGTCAGGATGCGGCCCTAAATTCCGCATCAAAAAAATTCCTGAGGGTTGCGGAATGCATAACTGAGAGTAATCCTAACTATTTATCTTTGACGCCATAAATTAACCTGTGCTATGAAAGACTTTTTTAAATACGTACTCGCCACCATCGTTGGACTCATCCTTTCGCAAATCATACTATCTCTTCTGTTTATGATCTTTATCGGGATCATCATTGCCTCGGCATCTTTTGGAGACAAAAGCGATGAAGCAGATATTAAATCCAATTCAATTCTTCATCTGAAGCTGGATTTTCCAATTGTGGAACGTACCAGCGATGACCCCTTTCAGCAACTTGCATTTATACTTGGTGACCGCGAAAAGCCCTTGTCGCTCAAAGATATAACGGACAACATCAGGCAGGCAGCAGATGATGACCGCATCAAAGGCATTTACCTGGACCTCAGTTTTTTTTCAGGCCGCAATGCTACGCTTGAGGAAGTGCGTAATGCCCTTTTGGATTTCAAGAAATCCGGTAAATTCATATACGCCTACAGCGATGTATTGTCTCAAAAAACTTACCTGCTCAGCAGCATGGCTGACAGCATTTTCATGCAACCGGAAGGAATGGTTGCTTTCACCGGATTCGCTTCAGAACTGGCATTTTTCAAAGGAACACTTGAAAAGTTGAATATTGAGGCCCGCGTTATCAAAGTGGGAAAATTCAAGAGCGCAGTGGAGCCATTTATTCGTGAAGATATGAGCGATGAAAATCGCGAACAGATGAAGGCACTGGTTGAAAGCATGTACACTCATTATTTACAAAATGTAAGTGACAGCCGTGGCCTTAGTGTGGCGGAATTGCGCAGGATCGCAGACAGTGCATTGGTAGTGAACCCTCAACAAGCGCTTCAGTACAGGATGATAGATGGCCTGGCTTACCGCGACCAGGTGACTGAAAAATTAAAAGCAAGATTGGACGTAGAAGAGGATAAGGACCTGAATCTGCTGACCCTCAAAGAATTCAATAAGAAAGACAAGAAGGAGAGCGCAAAAGATAAAATAGCCCTGATCTATGCCGTTGGCGAAATAGGAATGGGCGAAGGTGATGAGCAATCCATAGGCAGCGAGAGCCTGAGCAAAGCAATTCGCAAAGCCCGGAAGGACGATGATATCAAGGCAATTGTCCTGAGGGTGAACTCTCCCGGAGGCAGTGCCCTGGCGTCAGATGTGATTTGGCGGGAAATGGTGTTGGCCAAAGAAGCAAAACCGGTCATCGTTTCGATGGGTGATGTGGCGGCTTCTGGCGGGTATTACATAGCCTGCGCTGCTGATACAATCGTTGCCGAGCCCAATACCGTTACGGGTTCAATTGGCGTATTTGCGCTGCTGCCAGGGCTGGAGAAATTCTGGGAGGACAAGCTCGGAATTACATTTGACCGCTACTGCACAGGCCCTTATGCCGACCTGGGAAATCCTAACCGGGAATTGCGCCCCGAGGAACGCCAGATCATCCAGCACCTGGTGAATAACATTTACGCTGATTTCATAACCAAAGTTGGCGAAGGCCGAGGACTCGATACTGCCTTTGTAGATTCTATCGGCCAGGGCCGCGTCTGGACCGGCCTTCAGGCGCGCGATCGCGGCCTGGTAGACGTGATGGGTGGCCTTGACAGCGCCCTCGCCATAGCCGCCAGAAGTGCCGGACTAGATAAGTACCAGATCAGAATATTACCGGAAAGGAAGAACCCTTTCGAGAAAATCATCAGTGATCTCTCCGGCCAGGCAAGAACCTATATTCTCAAAAGTTCTCTGCAAGAGGATTACGAACTCTACAGGCAGGTACAGGCGCTAAAAGAACGGAAAGGCATTCAGGCCCTTATGCCGTACAATCTGGATATTCAATAAAAATATCGCAGAATTTTCCAGACCCTACCAGGAGGTAAAATCCTACCTCACGAACTCATTTTGATTAATTCCTCTTTTTATACGCTTTTCTGAATTTAGCTTGGAAGTGTAAGCTTCTGCTGCAAACTGCTATTATCTTTAACCGGATCGCCCACAACTTGCGGAAGTTATTGGAGGGCACTGCTTTAAGCAGGAGTGATATGAGGAATTCCATGCAATTCAGGATCAACCGATGCGGTAAAAGGGAGGAAATTCCGATAACCAGCCAGTAGAGATTGCCATGATCATCCGCCTCCCGCAGGAGGGTTTTGCAACATTGAGCAGGGTTGTGCAAGTTCTGAAGTCATGTAATTGATTGTGGTTATTAGTTGTAAATACAGGTATTTTCTGACGATTTAAAATTCAAACCGGATTTCCTGTGCAAAGTCATTCCAGCCGCTTTAAAGTGATTCTCAATATTATGTTGGCAGGAAAAATGGCATTGCCCAGGCATCTTTGAAATTGAAAAATAAAGAGATTATTCATTATAGAAAATTCGATTATACGTTATTAAACTATGACCATAAAAATCCCGGATCACTCTATTAAAACCAAAGTACTTGTTTTCAGTATAAACCATGATTCCCATCAATGGATTCAGGGCCAGCTTAATGGTGCTGCAAATGACTTTACAATAAAAGCAGCCCACAACAGCACTACTTATGTTCGTCTCCTTGAGGACTTCAGGCCAGGGCTGATCATTGCCGATATAGAACCGGATGGAATGACCGATCTGGAACTACTGGCCATTCTTCGTGAAAAGAAGGACAGCATCCCGTTAATTCTATTGGCTGAAGAAGCAGGTGGAGAAAAAATTATGGAAGCCATGCGGGCGGGTGCTTCAGATATTATATTAAAAAGCCATATAAAAGACCTTTCAGCGTCAATGAAGCGCGCGGTGAAAAAAATCAGGGCAACGCAGCGTGAAAAAATGTATCTGAAACAACTTCAGGCAATCGCGGCTTTTAATATGGCATTGGTGGATTATGAAAACTGGGAAGATGCCCTACACAATGCTTTTGCAATTATTGGAGAGGCAGCTTCGGCTGACAGGGTTTATTACTTCGAGAACAGCGAAAATAAACTGACCGGTGAGCGCTTTTCCAGCCAGCGCATAGAATGGAGCCGGGACTCGGTCCTGACTCAAATCAATAATCCCGATCTTCAGAACATTCCTTTTGAGGCAGTAAAGGAATTTGTTGCTCCACTTAAAATCAGAAAGCATTTTTCCGTCAATACAGCTCAATTACCGGATGGCGATTTCAGGAATTTGCTGATGTCTCAGAATATCCAGTCATGTCTTTTGTTGCCAATATTTATTAAAAACCATTTTCATGGTTTCCTCGGGTATGACGATTGTACCAGCACGCGCGAATGGGATGAAAATGAAATAGATTTTCTGAAAACACTCGCGGTTAATTTTGCTGCGGCAATTGACAAGCGGCTCTCATCAGCAATGGCAAAAGAAAGCCAGGAACGGCTGCAATCAGTCATAAACAACATCCCGGGAATTTCCTACCGGTGTAAACCTGATTCGGAATGGACCATCCAGTTTATCAGTGACGAAGTAGAAAGGCTGACCGGTTATCCTCCGGATGATTTTATTGACAACCGGGTGCGTACTTATGCAAGCATCATCCATCCCGAAGATCTGACAAGTACCTACGATGTCATTAAAGCATTAAAGCAAGGCGAATCATTTTATTTGCAATACCGTATAATTTGCCGGAGTGGCGAAATAAAATGGGTGGAAGAAAGAGGCAATGGGGTCTATAATGCCGATGGAAAGCTTCAGTGGATTGACGGAGTTTCCTTGGATATTACGGAAAGAAAGAATACTTCGGAAAAATTCAAGGCCATTTTTGATCAAACAAGTGAGGCCATTTTACTTGCAGATGATGAGGGTCGCTACATTGACTGCAATAAAGCCGCTGCAGAAATGCTTGGCTATTCCATTGCCGAAATAAACAGCAAAACTGTATCTGAAATTACAGGCATTGAGGATGAAAATCAATTCCGGCAAATCTGGGAATCATTTATTAATAAGGGTTCAGAGCAGGGAAGAATTGAATTAAAGCGGAAAGATAATATGACAATTGTTGGCAGCTATAAGGCTACTGCCAATGTTTTGCCCGGAGTGCATCTTACGGTAATAAGGGATATTACTGCACAGGAACGGCACGACATGTTATTGAAAGCCAGCGAGCGGAGATTCAAGGCGCTGGTACAAGAAAGCTCGGACATGATCGCGATCCTTGACAGAGAAGGCAATTACCTATTCGTCAGCGATTCCTCTTCAGCTATTTTAGGCATTGATGAGAAAGAGTTTCTAAGTAACAACGGATTTAGTTTCATACATCCTGATGACAAAGACCGTATTTACAAGCAATTAGCGACACTGACCCCGGGAGAGCGCAAGCATTTGGGTACTTTTCGATTCAGAAATAGTGAAGATAACTGGCACTGGCTGGAGACGATCGCCACTGATCTATCTGATGACCCGGCAGTAGGCGGCATTGTGGTGAATTCACGGGACGTGACGGACATGGTGATAAAGGAAAATGAACTAAAGCTGAGCAATGAGCGCTATCGCCTGGCCTGCAAGGCTACGCAAGACGTGATCTATGACCTTGATCTGATAAAGGGAGAGGTACACAGACCGGACGACTCACTGGGTTTGTTTTTTGGTTATTCCCAGGAGCAGGCGAAACAAAAACATTTCTGGAAAAACAATATTCATCCGGATGATCTCGTAATTGCCACCCGTCAGCTTTTAGATAAATTGGGTGATCCCACCGAAAACTTTTGCGAAAATGAATATCGCTTCAGGCGGGCTGACGGCAGCTTTGCTTATGTATATGACAAAGGATATATTATAAGGAATGAAGATGAAAAGGCCATCCGGCTCATCGGAGCTGCCCGTGATATTACAGAGCAGAAGAATCTGGAAAAACAACAAAACATTGCAGTAGCCATCAGCCATACGCTTTGTATACCGGGAACGCTCCGAGAGAGGCTGACAGACGTTTTGAGCATCCTGGGCGGATTTCTTAATCTTCCTGTGGCTGAAGCGTGGGTTACTTCTATAAATGATGAAAAACTTAACCTGGTCAGCCAGTGGCACAGTGAAGATAATCCTGAATGTTCTTTTCAACATTCAGCAGAAAATACCTCACTCGAAAAAGGGGATAGCTTGCCTGGCGAAACCTGGCAGAAAGGAGTCCCTCAATTCCGGACGGACAACACCTCCTATATCACACAAAACAAAAATGACCTTACCGGTTCAGGGGTTTGTGCAGTTTGCAGCTTCCCCATATTTTATAATGAAAAGGTGATTGCCGTATTTGTTTTTGTCTCGAATAATAAAAAGAAACTGAAGGAGAGTTTCAGCATTTTTAAAAATGTAAGCAGCCAACTCGGAACTGAATTGCAACGCAAGAAAACGGAAGATGAACTTGAAAAATTCTTCAGCATGTCTCCGGATATGTTATGCATCATAGGATTTGACGGGCGCTGTAAAAAAGCAAACCCGGCATTTACGACAATTACAGGGTATACTGAACAAGAAATGCTTACGCTGCCCCTATCTCATTTTATTCATCCTGATGATTACCAACTTGTGGCTGTAGAAATGACCAATATAAATACGGTGGACTCCAGCAACTATTTTGAATGCAGGATCGTGACCCGGACTGGGCAGACAAAATGGCTTGCCTGGACTGGTACGGTTGTGCCGGAAGAGCAACTTATATATGCAATTGCAAAAGATGTTACGGAAAAGAAAAAAATTGAGGAAACCTTAAAACACAGCAATGCTCAGCTTAAAACTGCGCAGGCTATTGCAAAACTTGGTTACTGGACTCATGATATGGAAAAAGACCAAGGGATATGGGCAGAAGAAACCTACAGGATATGGGAGCAGGATCCGGAATTTTTCAAACCTACGTTTATGAGCTTTCTTGCTACCGTACATCCTGAAGATCAATGGTTGATGACTCGTGATCTTGATACCGTCTTCCCTGACGAGGCTTTCTATGATTACCAGAATCGGATCATTACACCCGGAGGTAAGGTGAAATGGGTTTCTCAGAAAATGAGAGTCATCAGAGATCCGAAAGGAAAGCCCTTAAAACTGGAAGGGATCGCACAGGACATAACGGAGCAGAAAAAACTGGAAACCCTTCTCGATGAAGTCCATAAACTTACGAAAATCGGGGGCTGGGAAATGGATCTTATCCGGAATAAACTTAGCTGGACCGACATTACAAAAGAAATACATGAGGTTCCGTTAAATTTTGAACCTGATCCTGATTCTGCATTAAGCTATTATAAAGATCAGGAAATGATCAGGAAGATTGTGAATGAAACGATCGAAAAGGGTACCCCCTATGATGTGGAATTGCGGATTACAACGGCTAAGGGAAAATTAAAATGGGTAAGGGCTCTTGGAAAAGGAGAGTTTGCTGGTGGAAAATGTGTCAGGATTTTTGGAAGTATCCAGGACATCCATGCCCAGAAAAAAGCCGAAGAGGAGCGCAGGGAAATCCTTGAAAGCATTACTGATGGATTTTTTGCAGTGGATAAATGCTGGACGGTAACGTACTGGAATAAAGCTGCAGAACAGATGTTTAAAATACCCAAGGAAGAAATTCTTGGCCGCAATTTGTGGGAACAATTTGATGATTCACACTACCAGAGAATATACACAGAATATGAAACGGCAATGCAACACCAGGAGGTACGTTCATTTGAGGAGTACTTGCCATTGTATAAAATATGGATAGAAATTTCCGCATTTCCTAAGCCGGAGGGACTTTCTGTATATTTTAAAAATATTACCAGAGAAAAAGAACGAAATATTGAATTGGTCGCGACCAAAAACCTTCAGGAATCCATTGCCAACAGCACGCAGGATATGATCTGGGAGGTGGACCTGGATTTGAAATTGACCTCAGCAAATGCTCCATATCTTCAAAGAATGAAGTCAATAACGGGTTTTGATTTTGAATTGGGAATAAATATTTTAAGTGATAAACGTGTAGAAAAACTAATGGCTCCTCAAATGGTGGAAGACTGGCATAATTACTATGAAAAAACTTTTAGCCAGGAAACTTTAAATATTACCGAGGAATACTTCAGAGAAGGACAGCGGGAAATCCGGCTGATTACACTCAATCCTATCTTTGACCATAACGGAAATGTTTGTGGAGCCGCATGTTTTTCAAAGGACATCACGGAGCGCACCGAGCACCTGAAAGCAATAGAGGATCAGAATACCCGCCTGCGGGAAATTGCCTGGATCCAATCCCACGTGGTACGCGCACCGCTGGCACGCTTAACAGGGTTGATCAACATTTTAGAAGAGGAAGATTATCAGGATATTAGTAAGGAATCACTATTTCGGCTTATTCAGGAATCCTCTGAAAAGCTGGACGAAGTCATACATGATATGACAGATAAAGCCTCGGAACTCTGCAGGGTAATAGAACCATCTTCCGGTATTATTGATCCAATAAAGTACGGCTTTTAAAAGAATAGCAGTATTATTTTATTTGATGAATAAAAAGAGAATAACGGTTTCTTTTTCCTGGAATATAGGTAAAAAAAAAAGAGGTTGCCTGCTGAGTGCGGGCAACCTCCTTTCTGAAAAATGCAGGTGATAGCGCTATCGCTGAACAACCACCCGGTGCATTACTCGCTCTCCATTGCTGAAGAATAAGTTTACGAGATAAATACCACCTTTTTCACGGCTTAAATCAATGCGGTGCGTTGTATTGCCTTGATGTACCTGTAGCATATCCCGCAATACCAGCTTGCCGCTCATGCTTACGATCTCCAGGCGCACGTCTCCCGGCTCGTCAGAATGAAGCATGAAATTGAATTCGCCACGGGTTGGGTTTGGATAAGGCAACTGCGTGGTAACAATTCGGTTCTCAATCGTTTCAGTTCCGATCTCTTCCTCGGTTTCTTCATCTGCAACAGCCTCTAAGCCGGCTTCTTCTTCAGCGCTAACATCCTCCAGAGAAGTGAGGAAATTGTCCTCGTTGTCCGGTACCAGCATTGGTGATGCGGCTGGTGCTGCACTTCCGGAAAGATTAATGATGCAGGCCGCACCGGCATTTGGAGCTTTCGTGTCATCTCCTGGAATGCCTACAATTGCACGGCCATCAGATACTGCAGAAGACAATCCCATTTCATCATTCATGTCCGGATCGGCTGCTTTGTATTTTGCAGTTTCCGTCCAGCTACCTCCGCTGCGCAGGAATGCATACAGTGCTCCGGCATCCATCGCTGAATCATCTTCAAATGGAGCACCTACTGCTGCCCACATTCCATCGGTACCGACACTATAGCCAAACAAATCGTCCGAACTTCCGTCACTTGCCATCAGTTTTTCCTGCTGGCTCCATACACCTCCGCTACGGTTAAAGATATAAGCAGCCCCGGCATTCGATGCGGTCTCGTCATCACCTATGGCTCCGGCTATGGCATAGTCTCCTGCTATAGCAACACTAAACCCTAACGAATCCTGAGCATCATCATCCGTGGCCAGTAATTTTCCCTCTGACATCCAAACGGAGCCTGAGCGATGATAAACATACGCTGCTCCAGAGTTAGAGCCTCCATCGTCATTGCGGGGTGCCCCTACAATAATGTTCTCACCGTCTTCATCTATATCCACGCTGAATCCGAAGTAATCATTAACATCGGGATCAGTGGCATAAAGCGTATCAACCAAAGTCCATACAGAGCCCGAACGCATATACACGTAGGCTGCCCCTGCTTGTGTTCCTTCATCATCATTGCCCAATGCGCCTACCACGGCATACTCATCCGCTATGGCCACTGAGTATCCGAAGAAATCTCCGCCTTTTGAAGTTGGGGCAAGCAACTTGGCCAGTTCTGTCCAGGTGCTTCCGGTGCGTTCAAAAATATAAGCTGCACCGGTTGCAAAACCTGCATCTGTATTGTTCGGTGCCCCGACAATTGCATAGTTGTCTGTAATTCCTGTTGACCATCCGAAATTATCGTTCATGTCTCCGTCAGAAGCCGTTAGTTTGGCCTGTTGTGGCCAATCACTTCCCATTTTGTGATATACATACGCAGCACCGGTATCGCTCTCATTAGGAGTGCCGGCAATGGCATAAGTGCCCTTTATATCGCTGGAGAAGCCCAGGCGGTCAGTTGATTCTGCATCAGAAGCGAACAGTGTATCTTTAGGCTCTGTAAGCAGACAGATATAAGCAGCACCTCCGAAAGAACCGATATCATCGTCTCCTTTAGCGCCTATAATGGCAAAATCACCAGATACTCCTGAACTATATCCGAAGTGGTCATAAGCCTCTAGTTCCGCAGGAATAAGTTTGCGGCTTTCGAACCAGCTTCCTCCACTGTTCAGATAAACATAGCTAGCACCTGCTTCTGTACCTTCTTCATCTTCGCCCCAGGCGCCTACATTGGCAATGCCGTTTGTAATGCCTACTGACCAGCCAAATAAGTCATGCGCTTCACCGTCAGAAGCAACAAGCTTGTCTGCTTCTGTCCAGGTACCGCCAGTGTTTTCAAAAATGTATGCTGATCCGGAGTTGGAGCCACTATCATCATCTCCGGGCGCTCCTATGATGGCGTGGCCATCATATAATATCTACAGAGAATCCGAAAGAATCCCGTGCAGCCGCATCCGAGGCTTTGAGATGAGCGGTCTGGCTCCATGAAGCACCTGTGCGATTGAAGATATAGGCTGAGCCCGAATGAGTACCATCATCGCTGTTGCGGTGGGCGCCAACAATAATGTCATCGCAAGCCATATCAATATCCACATCAAAACCGAAATAATCATTTCCATTACCATCGCTGGCGTTTAATTTGGCAACCTGGGTCCAGACAGCACCAGATCTCTTGAAAACATATACTGATCCTGACGCTCCACCCAGGTCATCATCTCCCAATGCTCCTATTACAGCATAGCTGTCGCAGATAGCAACGCTGAATCCAAAAAAGTCGGCAATATGAATATCGCTGGATACCAGTTTCGCTTGTTGGGACCATACGCCACCGCTTCTGTGGAAAATGTAGGCCGAGCCCGATGCAAATCCGGCAGGTTTGTCGTCATAATGGGCACCTACAATGGCGTAGTCGCCAGAAATGTCAACAGCAGACCCGAACTGATCACCGGCATCACCATCGCTGGCCAAAAGTTCACCCTCTTCCATCCAGGTTCCTCCCATATTGGTGAAAACATAAGCAGCGCCTGAACCTCTTCCATTATCCTGATGGCGATGAGAACCTACGATAGCTTCCGGACCATTGATAGCTACGGCTTTTCCAAACCGATCGCTGCCTTCACCATCACTCGGTAAAATCTTTTGACAGAGACTATCTCCTCCTACAACTGCTGGTGGTGGTGGCGGTGGTGCTGCAGCCGTATTTACCACAATCTGGCAATTCTGTACATCAGAGAGCTGTGGTGAACCATTATCGGTAGCCACAAACTGCATAATGTACGAACCTGCATCACCACTTCCTGTTGTCCAGGAGAAAGAACCGGTTGCCGGATTTCCTGAAGTTTGTGAGAAAGTGCCTCCCATAGTTAAAGGAACGCCATTCGCCTGAAGGGTAACTACATCACCTCCGTCAGGGTCAGTGGCACTAGGGCTGAATGTGGCTGTTTGTCCCTCGTTAATGGTTTGAGTAGAGCAAGGGGTGAGTTGCGGAGCGTTATTGGCCCCGGTTGGCACCACCAGCAATGTAAAATCTCTCTGCACAAAAGCACCGGTGGGTGATCCTCCCTGCGTGTCTTCCACTAACACTGAGAAAACGTACACACCTTGATCATCAGGTTCATTCCACTGAAAAGTAGTACCGGATGCCTGTAAAATCCCGGGAGATCCTGTATGGTTATTCAGCGCATCTGAATTGGCTGTGGGAACATCAAAAGGTGTTGTTAATGATAATCTTTGATCATCTCCTTCAGCATCCACAAAGTTGAAATTCAGGTTAACGGGATTGTTCTCTACGAACGTGAAGATGGGTATATCAAAAAATTCGGGTGATGAATTTCCATTGCCGACCACATGGTTCACCGCTGCCTGCAAGCGATAATCATCATTAGAGCTGAAATTTTGGGGAGACTGAGGAACATCGCTACCTGAATAGCGGCAGCAGCCGGTAGTTGTCGTAATCGTATAAAGACCGCTGGAACCCCAGCAGGCAGTATCGCGTTGAATTACTTCACGAGTAATTCCATCTGCCAGTAATGTTCTGCTAATGAATGCTAACCCAGTAGTGCTAGGAGAACCTGAGTAGGACAGAGAGCCAAATTGGTCATTAAGTCCCGACCTCCAATAGCTGCGGACTTCCACCGCGTAGCATCCGGCATTGGGTCCGCTTGTCAGATATTCATAAGTGATCTGCCCACCCTTAAAATGGGATGCTTCCGAACTGACCGGAAACAGGAATAATAAGACGAGGAGAATGCCGCTCCACACGGGCCAGGCTGAACACCTGTTGAAAAAATGAAGAAACGACCGATTTGGAAAGTGTTCATACGATCGCTTTTTGGCTAGTTGTTTCATAATGAAAAGTATTTAAATGGTGTAAAAAAATGCTTCTGATTCCATCAAGTGGTTTGCCTGGCCTTTTCAATGATGTAGTTATGTAAGGAGTTAACATCATCTAAGGCAAAGAAACAGCATATCATTGGCAAGTGTTTAGATATTATTACAATATTTTTGATTTCTTTGAAAAATACAAATTAATCAAGATCCCATCCAGCCAAGCCTCATTTTGGAGTAAATTGATAATCCTCACTTTATCCCAGAAAGTGCCCGGGACAACCAAAACTTCCACAGTCTGGTATTGATACAAATTATTCTCTATCTTTCTGACAGTGCCTGTTCAGGGCTTATTCGGATGCCGTTTTTATATATTTTTTTAGCTATATTATTAGTGTTCTAAGTCCACCATGATAAATGATTAAAGGATTTATTATCAACCAATAATATTAAAAATTATGAAACAACGACCCCCGTTAATAAATATTATTTATTGTAAAAAATGATAGTTTTATTAAATATAGTTTGTGTATTTACATTTCAGTTAACAGAAAATTATCATGCAAATAACGGACAACCCGCAATTCCTTCCTCTATCGAAAAGACAAATAAAAAGAGTTAGAATTATTGTTATTTACCAAAATTCAAACCCGCGCTTGGTGCGGCCTGTGGTCTTGAACTTATGAAGATTGTAAACGAATGAGAGCATTGCATAGCGCGTCACCGCGTTGTTGCTGCTATACTCCACATAGTTGGGGCCTACTTCCTGTTCAAGGTTCCTGTTTTGAAGCAATACATCATATACACTCAGCCTTAGCTGCGCCTGGTTGTTCTTGAAGAAAGTGCGGGTGATGGAAAGACTCCAGAGTTTGTAGGAATCTTCCAGGCTGAATGCTGCATCGTGCAATGGCTGGTATACTACCGACAATTTGCTCTCGAACCACCATCTTTTGGTAATGGCTACCCACGCGTCAGCCTGCGCACTGTGCCGGCTGGAGGAGTTGAAGCCGGTAGTGACCTCGGCTGTTTGCGAAAATGCAGTAACCCTGTTGTAAGCCAGCCGCAGGTCTATTTTATCAGGGTTTACGATTCCCAGCGAAAGACCGGGCCGGAGGTTATAGTTTTGACTTGAAAGCACGCGCTGATTAATGCTCCTGTAGCCGTTGTTAAAGGATGCATTGAAGCTAATCACAGGTATCAGCTCCCACTCCTTCTTAATTTTAAACGACTTGCGAATATTCCCATACGTATATCCATTCTGGCCCTTTTTCTCAGTATTTACGTATGATAATATCTGAACGCCTTCTGAAGTGTAGCGGGTACTGCTGATTATATCACCCTGATTTAATCCAAGATTGGCACTGAAGTAAAGGCTGATTTTGCTCTTTGTGGTTTTATTGAGATACATATTAAAACTGTGGATGAAATAACCAGCCAGGGATGGGTTTCCCAGTCGCAAGTAGTTTGGATTCCTATTATCGGCCGCGCCAATAAGTTCATTGGAACGTGGGAACCGATAATTGTAATCATAATTCGCCCTGAAATAAAATCCTGCGCCCCTACGGTGAACCTGTAGCCCTGGATTAAAAAAGGTTTTTTCACGATGAATGCCGGAACTATCAGAATTTTGGATGGCGGTATGCAGTGTTTGAGAACGCAACTCCGGTTGAAGCTGTACCTGCCAATCGCCAAACTTTTTGCCCACAAAAGGGGTAAGTTTCATTTCGTTCCGGTCTTCAGTAAAGTCGGTGCTGAATTGCTCCAGCAACACCGGGTTTTCATCAGTGATACTATCATACCCGAGGGTGAAAATTCTCCGGTCATTTGTTGACCATTCGTGGCTGGCCCTCACGCCAGCCTCCCAATCTTTTTTCAGGTCTTTGCTAAAATAAATGGAGTTGGTGGTGCCCAGTCTCCTGCTTGTGTTTGTTCTGGTTTGAAACTGTTCATCAAAACCTAATGGGAACGCCAGCAGCCCTTCTTCTATCAGGTTTGTCCCGTCAGCTTCAGCCTCATATCTGCTGGCAAAAGAACTGAAGCTAAACGAATATTTTTCCTTTACCCTTCGCCTGTATATTGCCCTTATGGACCCACTCCAACTGTTATCCTCATCATTATAGCTGTTGCGAACAACATTGGTATCGGTGGATTGCAGATAGGAATTGCGGGTGTCGGTTATATGATCCTCTATCCCCGTGCTCAACCTGAGATTGGGCCTGATTTCAAACCGGTTAATCGTGTCAGGCGTCCAGACAATCTGCGCCTGCCCGTTATGGTTCAGCGAGGTAGGGTTTGCGAGCGTATACTGCGAAGTCATCAGTGTAGAATCGGCAAGATAGTTTTCCCTGTCGCTCTGCATTTCAAACTGCGAATTGCTATAGCCAATGAAATACGAGAGGTTGAGTGATAGCTTCTTAGGCAAGTCATGGTTAACGTTGATGCCGCCCCCTGATGATTCCGTTACTCCCCTGCCACCGCCAAGCCTGAATCCATTGATGCCATAAGAGCCATCATCGTAAGAATAAAATATGCGTTGCCCGCGGTCAAAACCGCCAAGCTGGGTGAGGTCCGTCATGGAAAAGCTGGCCTCGCTCAGGTTATTTGCGTACCCGATGATGCTGATCTGGGTGGTGTCCCTGAAAAAATTCCATAACAGCCCACCTTCATACCGTTGGTCTGTGCCGTAGCCCCCAAATACTTTCCCGAATTGTCCCTTTTTTGAACCCGCTCTCACCGTTAGGTTGATCACCGCATTATTCTCTTCCGTTACCTCACCAAAATCATCTTTCTCATCCGTAATCTGCACTTTGTCAATGATCATACTTGGCAGGTTCTTCATCACTGTTACAGGATCGCTCCCAAAGAAATCCTTTCCATCAAGCATTATTTTGGTCACCACCTTTCCATTGGCAATGATTTGCCCGTCACGGTTTACCTCCACGCCTGGAAGCCGCTTTAAAAGCTCCTCCACCATTGAGCCGGGCCGGGTCTTAAATGAAGCAGCGTTGAATTCCAACGTATCGTTTCTCACCGTTATAGGTGGCTGCTCCCATACTATTTCGGCTGCCTTTAAATGCATCACGCCCTCCGCCAGGAAAAGCGTGTCGAAATCCTTGACCGGATTGGTTTCCGTAAGGATAAAATCGTAAGTAGACTTGCCATACAATACATGCGATACGAGGAGCCGCAGGTCCAGGTTCAACGGTAGCCGTGAGAGTTCGAAACCTCCGTCTTTGTCGGTCAACCCGAAATTAACAACCGAGGAATCTGCAACGGCAAATACGGCAATAGTGGCCACATCAACAGGGACATGGGTTGCAGAATCTTTCAAAAATCCGGTTACGCGCCCAACATCATTTTGCGCAATAAGCGCCATTGGGAGCAACAGGAGGATATATAGCGGGGCAATTAAAATTTTCATCGGGGGAAGTTAATAGGCTAAAAACAATATCTCATACGTTTTTGCGCCATGTATATTGTTAAAAGGGATTTCTTCCTAGTCACCGATGTATCTCATTTCCCGATTCAAGGTATTCCTTGTACAATGCTTTTTGGGAAGGATCCAGTTTGTCCCAAATTTCAGCGTTATAGTTATTCACGTACAAAATCACGATTTTACGATCAGGATTCTTTGCTATATTACTTTTCACCGTCCTGATCAGCTTTTTTGAAGGCCTTTTCATAAATGAATTCCAAAAAATTAGTACATAGTAATCTGCCGTTTCCAAATTTTCCTGAGTAACCGGTTCTCCTTCCAGCGTCAGGAGATGCGGTAGAAAGTAGTCCAGCGGTTTGGGCCGGTGGTTCAATGCAGGCATAGAAATTCGAGGTGGAAAAGTGTCGAAACTATTGTCAACGTTCCAACTCATCGGAATTACCCGAATGTAGCAGTTTACCTGCTTAAATATTTGTTGCAACGAATTATCGAAATACCTTACCTGCACAGGCTGCAAATCATCCTTCGCCACCGTTTTGAGCAATTTTGCCTGAACAGAATCAAATGTTACAGTATCATCAGTCATCTTTTTTAATTCTATTCTAAATTCAGATTTAATGGCATTCGCGTAAGTTGCGGTATCCAAAATATACCTGGATCCCGCAGGTATATTCTGCTTGTCAAAGTCTTTTTCAATTTCCTGCTTTGATTTCCAGGTGAGTGTTGTATCTATTCCAAGAATAACACGATACGCCAATCCGCAACCACTTAGCGCGAATAAAAATATAATATAAATTGTTGCTTGTTTCATTATTTTAATTCTTTATAAGGATTTAATTTTTTCATTTATCCGAATTGAATTTATCCCAATCCCAATATTGGGGATTGGTGATGATGTAATCTGAAATGCGCTGGTATTCCTCATCGTTTCGGATGATTCGGTCATGGAAACGGGATTGCCAGGCAAAATCGGGACAGGTTTTCCGCATTTCAAACGAACAACGTCCCTTGTACCATCGGACAATACGCGAAATATTTTCGTGAAACATTGGATTTTTATTCCCGACAAAACCGCCTGGTTGTGGCGATTGCGACCGTAGAGACGCGATTAATCGCGTCTCTACGGAATCACGTCCACCATTCGGTTTGTCAATAATGAAAAACCATGTACATGGTTAGGCATGACGATAAAATCGCCCAAATCCGCAAATGAAAATTGATTGGCGATTTCCTGCCAACAGGCATGGGCAAAATGGCCGTTGGTAAAAAAATTCATATTCCCGTCTATAATTTCCCCAAAAAGCCATTCCCGGTCTTTGGTGCAAATCGTAATGAAATACGCACCGTTCCATCCATAATCCCACCACTGGGCGCGGGCTGAAGGAATGCGGTATTTATTTTTAAATTTTTCCATTAATCAAAACCGTTTTATTCGTTTATACTTTTTAATATTTAATGTTAAATATTCCTTTTGATTTTGTATCCAACGGCATTTGCAATAGCGAGTGATGTAAAGACGCGCTCTTTTATTCTTTGTCTGTTGCAAATTTCAAAATAAATTCAAATATTATCAATAAGCCGCAGGATCCTGGTTCCACACCTGGGCAAGTGCATCATACAGTTCAGGTAATTTCATCTTCATATCTGCCGGTTGCTCGAAAAAATGCTCGGTAGTAACGGCAAAAAACTCCTGTTCATTGGTCGCAGCATATTCGCGAATGAAGCTGGGTAATTTTTTCTTTATTTTATCAATTTCCCCTGTTGCCAGCGCGAAGTATCTTTTAAACGCCACATCATCTATAAATAAATAATCATCATTGTCAATATAATTTTCAAAATAAAAAGCATGAGCAAATTCATGAATCCCCACGTGCAGGCCATCTTCAGGATGTTTCATTCCTAAAATGAAATCTTTCCATGAGATAACGATTCGTCCGTTCAGGTTTACCTCCCCTTTGTGGTAGCGCTCCGTGATGTGTGAATAATACGCTTCGGGAAAAATAAAAATATTCCTGAAGTGCGGCAACGTGAATTTAGGCAGTCCCATAGAAAGCTGAATTGCCACAGCGGAAACAAGCACCCTTGCCTCCAGCGGATTGGCAAATCCCTGCTTCGACCGGAATTTTTTCAGTGACATAAACATGGCCAGCCGCTTCTCAAAAAGTATCCGGCTTTCCATTGACAGCGTATGATAATAGCGGAAGTATTCTTTTAATACCTGCCGCTCCCGCTCCTTCAACTTTGCATGGAAAGCAATTTGACCTTCTACCAAATGAACCGAATACATGAAAATTATGATGCCGGCAATTACGAAAATAGCGATCAGTGCGCCTGCAAGAAATGCCGTGGAAAATTCATCTTCCGGCTGTTGACTTGGTCGCTGAATGAGGTGATCAATCAGCGCCCGCAGGGTATCCGGCAAGGAATCATAAGGAATGGATTCTGTCTGTTTTGGCATGTTCGCAAAAATGCAGTTTAAACTTCTGATTTAGTTCCTCTTTATATTTGAAAATTTTCAACTGAACCTCAAAACATTGCTATGACATCCGCTCCAATCCACAACCGGTATGAGAAATACCGCAAGATGCTAACGGAAATTGCCGATCTGGAAAAGATCATTGCCCTGATGCAGTGGGACCAGGAGGTGAATATGCCTTCAGCCGCCAATGCATTCCGTGCCCGGCAAATCTCCCGGATGGCTGCGCAGCATCATGAAATGGCGGTGTCAGAGGACTATTATGATGTGCTTGCCTCGCTGCTCGATGATGATACACTGAACAACCATCAGCAAATGAACGTGCAGCGCTCAATGGAAGATTACCAGCAGGAAAAGCGGTTGCCTTCCGAATTTGTGGTGCGGCTTTCAGAGGCCGTAGCCAAAAGCCATCAGGGCTGGGTAGATGCTCAAAAGGAAAATAATTTCCGGCTGCTGGAGCCACACCTGGAGCAAATTGTGGCACTGAAACGCGAACAGGCGCAGTTGCTTGGCTATAAAGATCATCCTTACGATGCATTGCTGAACAACTATGAAAAGGGACTGACTGTGGTGGAATTGGACGAGGTTTTCACCGGACTTAAACATCAACTGGGCAAGCTCCTGGATGAGATCAGGGGGGCACGTGCCACTGCGCCTCCTTCGTTAAAGATGGTGTTCCCCCGCCAGAAGCAGCTCGACCTGTGCCGCGTCATTGCCAGTGAATTTGGATTTGACTTCAGCCGTGGCCGCCTCGACCTTTCTGCTCATCCTTTTTCGCTCGACCTGAATCCCCGCGATGTGCGCATCACCACTCGCATCCAGGAAGAAGACCTGATGGAAAGCCTCAGCAGCGTGATCCATGAAGTAGGCCATGGGCTATATGGCCAGGGGCTCAGCCTGAAGGAATATGGCCTGCCGGGAGGAGAGGCCGCTTCATTGAGCATCCATGAATCGCAGTCGCGGCTGTGGGAAAACCAGGTAGGCCGGTCGGAGGCTTTTGTAAATGGATACTACCAACTCATCAGCAATTATTTTCCTGAAGTACTTAAAGACATCAGTGCCTTCGATTTCTTCAGGGCCATTAACCAGGTCCGTCCTTCCTTTATCCGTACCTCCGCTGATGAAATTACCTACCATTTCCACATTCTTATTCGCTATGAACTGGAAAAGGAATTGATCAGCGGAGCCATGGAAGTAAGCTATCTGCCGCAGGGCTGGAAAGAAAAATACCAGAAGTATCTGGGCCTGGAAGTGCCGGACGATAACCGGGGAGTTTTGCAGGACCTGCATTGGGCACATGGCGACATTGGCTATTTCCCCACTTATTCTCTCGGCAGCCTTTACGGTGCTCAGTTTTATGCCGCTGCCGAAAAAGCCATTCCCGACCTGGATGAGCATATCCGTCATAAGCACTACAAGCCCCTCCTGAAGTGGCTTAAGAAGAACATCTTTGCGCATGGCCGCCTTTTTACCTCCAAAGAGCTTTGCGAGCAAGTTACCGGTGAGCCATTAAATTACAAGTATTTCGATGAATATGCGCGCAAGAAATATCGAATAGTATACGGTATTAAATAAGTTCGTTAAAAAAATTTCTTTATTAAATGATGGGAACGCGGATGGAACGGATTGAACGTGAACGGGTTTTCGCAGATATTTTTAAATACTTAGGAGCAGCAAATATTTGAACTCTTTTCAGAATAAGCCTGGTAGCCCAGCACTTTTGGTACAACCTTAATAATATCTTATGAGTATGGGGTTTTACGACCGCTAAAAGAGGATTTGAAATATTTTTTAGTTTTACTAAAATTTAAATAAATGAAAATAAGATTTAGGTATAGGCTTTTAGATCGCAATTCTAAAGTGCTGATTTAATTCGTTTTGG
>JBBDIG010000059.1 GCA_040880525.1 Bacteroidia bacterium | reverse complement strand
TTAACATGGAGCAAAAATAACATATTGCTACCTAAGCGCCTATACCTATTTTTTAATTCCAGGGGTTTAAAACTATAATAAAACCCCCTGAACAGAAATCGAAACCTTGATTTTAAAGATAAAATATTGGGAGTGGAAATATATAGCTTTCCATCCGGCTTCAGGATTCTGCCCGTTTCACTGAAAAAATTTTCGTGATCAAGAATATGTTCGCTGACTTCTATAGCAATTACAAGATCGAAAGAATTATCCTCATAGGGAAACTTCCTGGTGATATCCACTTTTCTGCATTCAACTTTATCGAACTGAAATATTTCCGGAAAAAGATCGCAGGCATGCACATCATAGCCCATATCATACAGCCTGCTGGTAAATGCTCCATGTCCGGCTCCCATATCCAGCACTTTCATTTCTGTCGGTTCTTTCCTTTCCCTGAAGTATTCTAAAAACTTCTGATGGGTGCCAGGCATGGCGATGGGTGCTATTTCTTTCATTTTATTTTTATTTGAATTTAAACCAGATAACATACGCCTTCCGGCAAATTCCGGAAAATATTTGATGCTTTACAGATTCTTTCAATTTTAAATGTAATATCAATTATTTAATCTTTTATAAAAACTAAAACCGGTATTCATTTTTAATTATAAAAATATTTGCCCTCAGTTTCTCAATGGTTTTCCTGTTTTCAGCATGTGCTCTATTCTTTCCAGTGTTTTCTTTTCCCCTAGCAGCGAAAGGAATGCTTCTCGTTCCAGGTCAAGAAGGTATTGCTCGGTAACCATTGTTTCAGCGGTCAGATCCCCTCCGCACATTACGTAAGCAAGTTTTTCGGCTATCTTTTTATCGTGCGCTGAAATATAATTTGCGGTAAAAAATGCATTGGCACCTGTGAGCAATGCCCCCAGAAATTCACGTCCATGCACCTTAATATTCGCTTCCCTGAGAGGCGGTGTATATCCTGCTTCTGCCAGTTCAATGGCGGCCTTCCTGGCATTTGTGATCACGCGGCCGGGATTGACGGTTATCTGATCGTGATCCATCTTCAGAAACTTCAGTTCTATCGCTTCATGGGCAGAAGTTGAAACTTTTGCCTGCGCAATGGTGAGGAAGCGATGCTGCAGTTCAGGAAATTCCACTTCTCCTTTCTGATAGTTTTCAGATGCACGTTTCACCATTTCCTTGGTACCACCACCTGCGGGAATGAGGCCCACGCCCACCTCTACCAGCCCCATGTAGGTTTCAGCCGAAGCCACAATTCTGTCAGCATGGAGGCTGAGTTCACAGCCTCCACCCAGCGCCATTCCATGTGGGGCTGCTACCACCGGTATGCCGCAATATCGGAGCGACATCATTGTCTTCTGGAAAGTTCGTACGGCAAAATCCAGTTCATCAAACTCTTGCTCTACGGCCAGCATAAAGATCATCCCCAAGTTGGCACCTGCTGAAAAGTGCTCCGCCTCATTGCCGATGACCAGCCCCCGGAAATCCTTCTCCGCGATTTCGACTGCCTTTTGGATTCCCTGCAAAACTTCGCTACCGAGTGTATTCAGCTTGGTATGAAACTCCAGGCAAAGAATCCCTTCGCCAACGTCATGCAGGGTGGCGCCTTCATTTTTCCATACCGCCTGCTGTGCCCGGAAATTGTCCAGGAGGATAATATCCTGCCTGCCAGGAATATCCTTGTACTTTTTCTCTGCGATATCATAAAATTTCCTTTTCCCGTTCTCCGCTTTATAAAAGGAATCAACACCTGCATCCACCATCTCCTGTACCCAGTTGGCGGGTTTGTGGCCGGTCTCCTTCATTTGTGCTAATACCTTTTCCAGTCCCAGCACATCCCACGTTTCAAATGGTCCGAGCTTCCATCCAAAGCCTGCCCGCAATGCATCATCAATTTTATAAACTGCTTCAGATATTTCAGGAATGCGGTTGGATGAATAGGCAAAAATCCCAAAGGAAAGTTTCCTTAAAAATTCCGCTGCCTTATCATTCCCACTGTGCAATGCGCGCAGCCGCTCCTGGAGGTTCTCAATAGGACGGGCGGTTTCTACTGTTGCATATTTCGTTTTCTGCTGCGCGCGATATTCCAGGCTTCCCAGGTCCAGGGCCAGAATATTTGTTTTCCCCTGTTTATCCTTTGTTTTTTTATAGAAACCCTGCCCTCCTTTTTCACCGGTCCAGCCCTTTTCTACCATTTCATTAACAAATTCGGGGACTTTAAAGAGTTCCCTTTTTTCGTCATCGGGTGTAGCGGTGAAAGTATTTTCAGCCACTTTCACCAGCGTGTCAATACCCACTACATCCGTGGTGCGGAATGTAGCAGATTTGGGCCTTCCGGAAATGGGGCCGGTGAGCGCGTCTACCTGCTCTATCGTCATGTCCATTTCTTGCATAAGGTGCAGCGTGGTCATTATGCTGAATACACCGATTCGGTTAGCAATAAATGCTGGCGTGTCTTTACCGTGGACAGTGGTTTTTCCGAGAAAGCGGTCGCCATAGTCCATCAGGAATTCCACTACTTCAGGATCCGTATCCTCCGCAGGAATAATTTCCAGCAATTGCAGATACCGCGGAGGATTAAAGAAGTGAGTTCCGCAAAAGTGCTTTCTGAAATCTTCGCTCCGCCCTTTTGCCATTTCATTTATGGAAATGCCTGATGTATTGGAGGTAATGAGTGAGCCGGGTTTCCGGAATTTTTCTACCCTTTCGAAAAGCTGCCGTTTAATCTCCAGGTTTTCCACCACCACCTCTATCGTCCAGTCGCATTCGGAAATCCATTCAAGATTATCATCAAAATTCCCGGTAGTTATTTGGCTGGCAAAATCCGGATGGTAAAAGGCTGCCGGCTTTCCTTTCAGTGTATTTTGCAGATTTTCGTTCGCTATCCGGTTGCGTACGGCCTTATCCTTCAGTGATAATCCTTTTTGTTTTTCGGCATCGTTAACTTCTTTCGGCACTATGTCAAGCAGATATACCTGGCATCCGGCATTTGCAAAATGGGCCGCAATGCGGCTGCCCATCACGCCTGAGCCAAGCACTGCAACTTTTCTGATTATTCGGTTCATAATGAGGATTTAATTCTGATAAAAGAATTTACTTATGCCAGATAAAGGATGGAGAACCGGAAAAGTTTGAGGAAAAAATAAAGACGGAAATGAGAAATCTAAATCACAGAAAACAATTGTGAGTGGGTAATTCAGTATAAAAAAAGGCCCCACACTGCGGTATGAGGCCTTTTGCATATCTGGATAATTAATAAAGCTTTTATCCTTCTTCCAAAGCCCTTGCACCGCCTACAATGTCGAGGAGTTCTTTAGTGATGGTGGCCTGGCGCTCCTTGTTGTACTTGAGCCGAAGATCCTTGATCAGGTCTTCGGCATTCTCCGTGGCTTTGTCCATTGCTGTCATTCGTGCTCCATGTTCGGCTGCATTTGAATCGAGCAGCGCCCGGTGAATCGTGGTTTGCAATGCCAGCGGGATTAACTTATCCATAATTCCCTCCATAGAAGGTTCAAAGATGTAATTCACACGCCTGCCCTGCTCCTTCTCCGCCACTTCTTCAGGTGCCGCCTCAGGTATTGGCAGCAACTGTATTACTTGTGTGTTATAAACAGCAGCATTGCGGAACTGATTAAAAATAAGGACTATGCGATCAAACTCATTGTGACTGAATTTTTGAGTGATCTCGCTGGCCACGCGGTGCGCTTCCTCGGTTGTGAGATCATTAAATATATGATTATTCTCACCTGCCAAAGGATATTTATATTTCAGGAAATTGTCCCGGCCCTTTTTGCCTACGGAATAAATGCTGAGATTTCCGGCATTGAACTGTGAATTGTAATCATTACGGACGAGGCGCATGGTCTCTTTGATCACATTTGAATTGAAAGAGCCTGCCAGCCCGCGGTCAGCCGTTATGGCTACCAGGAGCACACGATTGGGTTCCCGCTTTTTAAACAAGGGATGATCGTACTCCTCTCCTATCTGTGCAGCCAGGTTTTGCAGCACACTTGAAAGCTTCAGATCATAAGGCCGCATCTTCAGCACCTTTTGCTGTGCCCTCCGCAGTTTCGCAGCAGAGACCATTTTCATCGCCTTAGTAATCTGCTGCGTACTTTTTACAGATGTGATGCGATTCCGTACTTCCTTTAAGTTTCCCATTTTTATGTTCTAATACCAGTTAAAGCATATTTATGCCTTAGCTTTTACAGGCTCTTCCTTGATCTTATATTTCGGTTCAATATCTTTTGCAACAGCTTTCAGTGCATTTGTGATATCATCATTCAGCACTCCCTTGCGAAGCTCATTCAAAACATCTTGTTGTTTCAATTCAAGCAGTTCCAAATATTCCTTTTCAAATTCCTTTACTCTCTCCACCGGAATGTTTGCCAGCAAGCCCTGTGTACCTAAATAAATAATCGCGATCTGCTTTTCAACAGACATAGGATTAAATTGCTTCTGTTTCAGGATCTCCACGTTTTTGGATCCTTTGTCCAGCACTCTCTTGGTAGTAGGATCCAGGTCAGAGCCAAATTTGGAAAATGCCTCAAGTTCACGGTACTGAGCCTGATCAAGTTTCAGCGTCCCGGCAATTTTCTTCATGCCTTTGATCTGAGCATTTCCCCCTACGCGGGATACTGAAATACCCACATTAATAGCCGGCCGTACTCCGGAGTTAAAGAGGTCAGATTCGAGAAAGATCTGACCATCTGTAATGGAGATCACGTTTGTTGGAATATAGGCCGAAACGTCTCCGGCCTGCGTTTCGATAATCGGTAATGCCGTGAGGGAACCACCGCCTTTTACCAGAGGCCGGATGCTTTCGGGCAGGTCGTTCATGTTTTGAACAAGTTCATCAGAATTGATGACCTTACAGGCGCGCTCCAGGAGGCGGCTGTGGAGATAAAAAACATCTCCCGGATATGCCTCGCGTCCCGGAGGTCTGCGCAAAAGCAGGGAAACTTCACGATATGCAACGGCCTGTTTTGAGAGATCATCATACACAATCAATGCAGGCAACCCGCGATCACGGAAAAATTCTCCGATACAAGCGCCCGCCAATGGTGCGTAAAACTGCAAAGGCGCAGGGTCTGAAGCAGTTGCCGTTACTATCACTGTATAGGCCAAAGCACCTTTGTCTTCCAGGATTTTAACAATACCCGCAACTGTAGATGCTTTTTGTCCGCAGGCCACGTATACGCAGTAAACAGGTTCTCCCCGGTCGTAAAATTCTTTTTGATTAATAATAGTATCAATGGCGATGGTGGTTTTGCCAGTCTGCCTGTCACCAATAATAAGTTCACGCTGGCCTCTGCCAATGGGGATCATTGCATCTATGGCCTTAATCCCGGTTTGCAGCGGCTCATTTACCGGCTGACGAAATATTACACCCGGTGCTTTTCGCTCTATCGGCATTTCATATTTTTCACCTTCAAGCGGCCCTTTGCCGTCAATGGGTTCACCGAGTGGATTCACCACGCGGCCCAACATCCCATCTCCCACCTGGATGGAAGCTATTCGATTGGTTCTTTTTACAGTATCGCCCTCCTGAACAAGATCTGAACTACCAAGGAGTACTGCACCCACATTGTCTTCCTCAAGGTTGAGAACAATGCCCATTAATCCTTTGTCAAATTCAATAAGTTCACCTGCACGCACTGAATTGAGCCCGTAGATGCGGGCAATGCCATCGCCTACCTGCAACACAGTTCCTACTTCCTGCAGTTCGGCCTCTGACTTGAACTCCGACAGTTCCTGCCTTAAAATATCCGAAACTTCGTCTGGTCTTACGTTCATTATTTTGATTTCTTTAAATCTTGTTTTCTTAAAATAAAAATTGGATTAGTTGGCCAAATGAAGCTTTAATTCTTTTAGCCTTGTTTTTATGCTGCTGTCTACCAGCTTATCATCATAGCGCAAAATGAATCCACCTATCATGTCTTCCTGAACTTGTGCATCCAGTTCAAATCGCCTGTTAGTGCCTTGCTGCAACATTTCTGAGATCTGTTTGTGCAGCTTTTCATCAATGGGCACTGCCGTAAAAAGCGTGGCCTTGGCTATTCCCATTCGTTCATTATAAAGCACAAGGAATTGATTGAAAATACCGGCCAGCAATTCTTCCCTTTTCTTTGTCAAAACCTGATGAATGAAGCGCAGGAGGATATTATTTATTTTACCTTCCAATATCCTGTTGAGGATCTGCTTCTTTTTATCCTGATCTATCACCGGACTTTCGAGCAGTAACCTGAAGTCCCGGTTTTCCCGTGTCAGTTTCAGGAAATCCTGAACATCCGTCCTTATTTCTTCGAGCTCATTTTTTTCGAGCGAAAATTCCAGTAGCGCCTTCGCGTATCGTTGACTGATCCTGTGCTGAGACATGGTAGTTGCTTAATTGAGCTTCGTTTCCTTGATGTAATCGCGAATGAGTTGCTGCTGCTGTTCTGGATTGCTAAGGTGCTGGCGCAGAATCTTTTCTGCTGCATCCACTGCTATCATAGCTACCTGGTCCTTCACTTCACGGAAGGCTTTTTCTTTTTCCCGTTCAATCTCTTCGCGGGCTTTTGCAATGATCTTCCGTCCTTCTTCCTGAGCAGCCGTTTTGGATTCCGCTACGATCTTTTCCTTTATGTCGCGGGCTTCTCTCAGCATGGCATCGCGTTCCTGGCGGGCCTCCTGCAGCAGTTCCTCATTCTGGCTCTGCAACTGGCTCATCTCTTCACGTGCTTTCTTAGCCGATTCCAGCGCTTCATTAATGGAGTGCTCCCTGTTTTTCAGACCGGTAACAATGGGCTTCCATGCTACCTTCCTGAGTAAAATCAGAAGAATGATAAAAATAAAAACAGTCCAGAATGCCAACCCGACATCAGGGGTAATCAAAGCACTCAGCAGTAATGTGTTCATTATTTTTTTTTAAAATATGATTTTAATCAAAATTTAAGTTCACGGTAAAAGTGTCCGGGTTCCTTTTGCCAATCGCTAAGAAACCCGGACTGGTTTGATTACCCAACCTGGAGCGCCATCAAAACGCAGATAACTTCTCCAAAAAGGGCTACACCTTCAATTAGGGCAGCGGAAAGGATCATTGCACCCCGGATCTCATTAGAAGCTTCCGGTTGGCGGGCAATAGCTTCAACAGCCTGCCCACCGATGCGACCAATCCCTAAACCTGCACCCAAAGCAGCAATACCGGCACCGAGGCCGGCTCCTAAGCCTGCCCAGCCAACGGCTTCGCCTGCCTGCAGCAAAATGGTGAGTAAAGTCATGATTACGATTTATTTAGAAAAAATGAAAAAACAAATTAATGTGCGGCCTCTTCATGATGCGTATGATCTTCCAGTGCCTGTCCGATAAATACTGCGGAAAGAAGTGTGAATACATAAGCCTGGAGCAGCGCCACAAAAAGTTCAAGTAGATCAATAAAGAGCACAAATACTGTAGAAAGTATTGACACTCCCCATCCTGCAGCAGGGTTAGCACCCATTTCTCCAAGTATGAAAATGAGGCCGATCAGCGACAAAATGATAACGTGGCCGGCTGTAATATTGGCAAACAGACGAACCATCAAGGCAAAGGGCTTTGTAAAAATCCCAATTACCTCCACGATCATCATCAGAAATTTAACAGGAAGGGGCACTCCCGGAAACCAGAAGATGTGGCCCCAATAAGTTTTTGTCCCATTAATATTGGTAATAACGAGGGTAATGAGCGCAAGCGCCAGGGTAACGGAAATATTTCCGGTAACGTTGGCGCCAAAAGGTACCAGACCAAACATGTTGAGAAACCAGATGAAGAAGAACATCGTACACAGGAGCGGCATAAACCGCTCATATTGATGGGGAATGTAATTCTTGCCAATATCATCGCGGATAAAAACAACGATGGGTTCAAAAAATGAGGATACCCCTTTGGGAGCGCGGTTAGGATTACTTTTATATCTCTTGCCCATAGAGCCGAATATCAACAGCATCAACAATGCGGTGATGAGCATAAAGAAAACATTCTTGGTAATGGAAAAATCCCAGGGACCATATTCCCTGATGAGATTATCCAATTGCAGTTCAGCTTCTTCTCCCGCGAGCGTTCCGGCTTCAACCTGCTCCTCAAGTTCCTGTAGTTCGCCATGTGCAGATGGCGTCATCAGGAAACCATGCTTTACATCTTTAGTGTATCTATGGAGGCCGTGGAAATCGTGGGGATCAATATATCCGGCTTCCTTAGCCCTTGTGGTGGTAAGAAAAAAACGCAGTTGATTGGTCTTCTGGTCAAAGAAGATGCGTGGGAACTGAAACCCTACGTAATGGCCGTCCTGCTTCCACAGATCAAATGAGTAAGAATCACCGAGGTGATGCATGGTGGTTGCGGCTGCATCATATTCTTCTTTAACAATATCTCCCTCCGGCAGGTGCTCATCATGACTACGTCCTTGTTCACCTTTTTGAATGGGATCAGGATCATGTTGTGCTAAAACAGGGGAAGAAAAGACTGAAAAGAGCAGGAGTGTGAGAGGTAAAATGTGCTGCTTAACCAACAGCATCAGGCTTTTCTGCATTTTTATGGGCTTCTGAAATTTGCCGCAAATTTAGCAATAATAGATAAACCTCAAAGCCTGTAAATAAAATGTAGGAGGCAAAGAAGCTGAGGACGAAAGTTATCTTGCTATCTTCAAATCTGCTGATGAATAAAAGTATGAAAACGAGGCTCAGCACCATCTTTAGGGCAATACCTCCGAAAAGTAGATTATTAAATGACTTGGGATTGCTCACCAAAGAATGGGCAAGCAGCGGATAGCTGATGACTGTAACCAGCAGGAAAAAAGTGAAGTTGAATAGATCAGCTTCGGCAAGCACCGGGTTCCCAAACTTCAGTACGGCAAAGTATCCTACGGCATAAACTAATATGGAGAAGATGAAAATATAGAGGAAGAACCTCTTCATCATGGAAGCAAACATGAGTTAAATAAATGGTTTAATAAGCTGATAAATAGCAGCGATGATGGCGACACTTGAAACTATAATTGTGAAGATAGGCTTTTCGGTTCCTGCCAGATGGTCCAGTCCGAGACCTGCTAGCACCCCAAAAAGAACGGTAGCCATAATTTGCGTACCGAGGCCTAGGTAGCGGCCGAAATCACTAGGAGACAGCGACTTTTTCGGCTGTCGTTCTTGTTGGTCTTTGTCCGTTTTCTCTTCCTTTTTCACTGCGCGCGGCATGTATATCTGCTGAAACATCTCCCATGTGACTTTGGCCATTAAATTCTGCTCCGGCTTCTACCACCAACTTCTTGGTATGCATGTCACCTCTTACTTTGGCGGGAGCTTTCAGGTGCAGAAGCTGGGCTGCGAAGATATTGCCTGAAATGTTGCCGTGGATATCTGCTTCCTGGCAATGGATGTCGCCATGTATATTGCCATTCTCGCCAATCACCACTTTTGCCTGCGAATGAATATTTCCTTTTACTGTTCCATCTATCCGGATATCGCTGTCCGTCTTAACCTCACCCTCTATGCTGGTTCCACTTCCGATCAGGTTAATCTTGCCGATAGCATCTGAGGTTCTTTTTCCTATTCCGTTTTTCTCTTTTCCAAACATCCTTTTTTCTATTTTTAACTTTCAGTTCTTTAAAAAACAATGTGCTTCTCAGGGTCCATTGGATGACCGTTCTGCCACAGTTCAAAATGGAGATGGGGCCCTGTGGTTAGCTCCCCTGATTCCCCGATAATTGCAATTACCTCACCTGCACGGACGAAGTTACCTACTTTTTTAAATAACTCTGAATTGTGTTTATAGACCGAGATGAGATTATTTGCGTGTTGAAGTACAATTACGTGTCCGGTATTCACTGACCAATCAGCAAATATCACAGTTCCATCCATAGTAGCCTTAATTCCAAGTTTAGGTTCTGCCACAATGTCTACAGCATAATGGCGGGTGGCAGCGTTAAAGCGGTCAGAAATGAATCCTTTCACGGGAGGATAGAACAGAATATTGGAGGCTTTTTCTTTGGATGAAGCCTGGCTGGAATAGCTAAGGCTGTAGTTATCAGCATTCTCTATCTCGTCTCTCAGCAATGAATCTTCACGGGAAGTTTTAAAATATTCGCTCCTTACTTTGGTTATGGGCTTTGCTAATTCAGCGGAATCTTCCGCAGTTTCGCCAATAGTGCCCGTGATAATACGCTTAAGATTGGCCAGGTAAATTTCCGTGGTATAAAGCTGATTCTCCATAGAATCGGCTTTCATGATCAGTTCGGCAAACTCCTCAGTATTCCTGAACTGAGAATATCCGGGTATATATTCCCGGAGGGGCGTGTAAGCAATGAGCCCATATACCATAAAAAAGAAGATGAGGAAAGTAATGCTAAAAAGGGTCAGTGTATTGAGAGGTGTCAGCGCAAAGGCTGTTTTCTCTTCAAACGTCTTCTCGTTGAGGATGACGATCCTATACCTGTTGGTAAGTTTTTTGAAGTATTTAGAACTATTCTTCTTCATGAGGTCGCCACGCTTAGCAGGACGCAGCAAGTGAATTTTCTCTTAAAATTGAAATATTTTTGACCCCTCTTAGTTATACATCAAATCTTAAGCACCTTCTAATCTTGATCCTTAATTTCTTCAGAAGAGCAATTCTGCTTCTTATTGCTGCCTCCTTACTTTCGCTTAGCGGCTGTGCTGCACTGAAAGGCTCCAAAGTGGATAAGGCATGGCAGAATGTAAATGCCAAATTCAATGGCTATTTTAACGCCCGGCAGTTATATTCCGCGACTGAACAAAATCTAAACCAGAATCAGGAAGATGATTTCAGCCGCATTTTACCGGTATATAAATATGGAAAAGAGGAGGACGCTAAGGCTGCTGCCTCTAATCTGGATCTTGTCATCACAAAGGCATCATCGGTAATTGATAAAAGACCGCTGAGCAACTACCTGGATAACAGCTATTTTCTTATCGGCAAATCCTATTTTCTTAAACAAGATTATTACGCAGGGATTGAGATCTTTCAATATGTCGTCTCTAAATACAAAAGAACTGAATTGGCCTACCGCTCTACGTTGTGGATTGCCAAAAGTTATATGGAACTCGACCAGCCGGAGGAGGCACAGGCAATCCTCTCTCTGGTGCGAAGCGAAAAAAGGTATCCGGAGGATGTGAAGATGGAAAGGGATCTGACGATGGCGGCCATTAATATTGATATTGGAAATTATAACAGTGCCATTAAGCCGCTGCAGGATGCTATCCCCAAAGTGAAGAAGAAGCAACCTAAATTGCGGTACAAGTTCATCCTTGCCCAGTTGCTTGAAAATGCAGGAAAAACTGATTCGGCCAACCTGCTATACCGTGAAATTATCCGCAAAAATCCACCTTATGAAATCGCATTTAATGCCCGTGTAAACCTGGCCCGCTCTGTAGATGTAAAAAGTATCGCTGAAGCCAATCAGGTAAAAAAGCTTCTGTTAAAAATGTTGAAGGATGACAAGAACATCCAGTTCCTGGATCAGATCTATTTTGAACTGGGAAATCTCGCCATGAGGCAGGGCAACAAAGAGGAAGCTATTGGCTTTTACAGCCAGAGCGCCCGGGCCAGTACCGATAACCAAAATCAGAAAACGCTCAGCTACCTCACGCTGGCGGATATTTATTTTAAGGATAAAGAATTTCGTTTTGCCAAAGCATATTATGACAGTGCAAGCCTTACCATTACCGAGGAATATCCCGATCATGAGCAGGTAAAGCTCAAAAAAGAAGTATTGGATGAATTGGTAACAAATTTATTAGTCGTGGAAAGAGAAGACAGCCTGCAACATCTGGCCGGGCTTTCTGAGGAGGATTTATCTGAATACATTGACAGCCTCATCCAGGCAAGGAAGCTTGAAAAAGAGAGACTGGAAGCCCTGGGCGAGGAAGAATCAGATTATCGTTCCTCTGGGATACCGGAGTTTGATGATCCTATTAATCCTTTGCAGGGTTCAGAGGCCGGCTCATCAGGGTTTCCGTTGTACAATCCCAGTGCAATGGCGGTGGGCTATAACGAGTTTCAGCGGAAGTGGGGTCCCCGGCCGTTGGAGGACAACTGGCGCAGGAGTAAAAAAGCCGCAACCATGACTACCATTGAAGAAGAGGAAGACACCGTGGAGGCTACAGAAGATCTGGCATCCCGGGAAGGCGTAGATGCCGAAATACTGGAAAACATCCCGAAGGAACAACAGCAATATTATCTGGATATTCCCCTGAACCCGGTGCAGATGAATGCCTCTGACAATCGCATTACTGAATCTTTATTTACCGTAGGAAATATTTATTTCGAGCAGCTAAAGGATTACGAGCAGGCGATATTGGTTTATAATGACTTATTGGAACGCTATCCCGAAAACAGATATGCATTAGATGTATACTATAATCTATATAAGCTCTATGTAGAAACCGGTGATGAGCAAAATGCCAATAAATACAAAAAGATAATCATTGATAAATTTCCTGAAAGCCAATATGCGATGCTGCTGGAAAACCCTGATGCTTTTATGAGGGAATTCGGATCTTCCAATAAAGATGAAGAACTGGAAGCCGACTACCAGCGGGCGTACGATGTATATAAGCTTGGCGATTGTGACCAGTTGAATAAGATGGCGATGGCCGCCAATGCCAAGTATTCCCTGAACTACCTGAAACCTAAGTACGACTATCTGGAGGTATTGTGCAAGGGCAAATCGCAGGATGAGGAAGAGTTCATCAGCAATCTTCAGGGAATTGTAGACCAGTATCAAAACGACCGGGTGAGCGATCATGCGCAGAACGTGATCCGCTACCTGAAGGCACAAGGCGATACAGCTTCTGCCTCCGTATCTGCGATTGGCTCTGAGGGAGAAACGGATCCTGGCGTATATGCCGATAACAACAAAGGAAATTTTTATTATATGGTATCCTTCCCGATTGAAGGGGGAAATATCGAAAATATCAAGAGCCGCTTTTCTGACTATAACTCCAAGTATTTCAAGATCGCCAGCCTCCAGGTAAATTCCTTTTTACTGGATCGTGAAACACAGGTGTTGCTGGTAAAACAATTCAGCAACCGGGATAAGGCAGAAAAATACTTTACCGGGGTAACCAATGATGCTGAATTCAGAAAGTCCTTAAAAATAAATTCCCCGGAAGACTTCATCATTTCTGAAGCAAATTTCAAAGAAGTGATAAAAACTAAGGATCTTAATTCTTATTTAAAATTCTTCCGGAACCAGTTTAAACTCTAATTTAAAATGACCGCTTCCAAAAAAAAACCGGGCAATGCCAAAACCAATTATAGCCGATCCATTCTCGGCTTTTGGATAATTTTAACTGGAGGTCTGTTAAGCATAGTCCTGTTATACTTTGCAATTAGCTGGGGAGTGTTTGGCCCTCTGCCAGACCCTCAGGAGCTTGAGAACCCGCAAACTCCGGAAGCCTCCATCGTATTCTCCTCTGACGGAAAAATTCTCGGAAAATATTACAAGGAAAACCGGACACCGATTGATTATGACCGCTTGGGTGAAAACCTTGAAAATGCTCTCGTGGCCACTGAAGATGCAAGGTTTAAGAGCCACTCTGGTATTGATTTCAGAGGGCTGGCCCGTGTATTTTTTAAAACCGTGGTTTTACAGCAAAATGCCGGAGGTGGGAGCACAATTACGCAACAGCTTGCCAAGAATTTATTCCATGAAAAACCGCGAAGCATGATAGGGCGGATAAAGCAAAAGCTGAAGGAATGGGTGATTGCTACTGAACTCGAGAGACGCTATACCAAGGAAGAGATTATAACGATGTATTTTAATACCGTGGACTTTGGAAGCAACACTTACGGTATTCGCTCGGCAGCAAAGACTTTCTTTAATAAAGCGCCTGATTCCCTGACCGTTCCTGAAGCGGCTATTCTTGTCGGAGTGCTGAAGGCTACAACATACTATTCGCCCGTGAGCAATCCTGAAAACTCCCGGTTGCGCAGAAATGTGGTGATGAAGCAGATGAATAAATACGGCTACATCACCCAGGAAGAATATGATTCGCTAAAGAAAACAACCATAGAACTTAACTACCAGGTAGAAAGCCACAGCAGGGGCCTCGCAACTTATTTCCGCGAACACCTGCGCGGTGAACTCGGCAAATGGGCGCGTGAACGCGGTTTTGATCTGTACCGGGATGGCTTGCAGATTTACACCACGATTGACAGCAGAATGCAGCAATATGCCGAAGAAGCGGTGAAGGAACATCTGCCCGTTCTGCAGGGCCAGTTTTACAGCAAATGGGAAGATATTCCAATTTCAAAAGCTGATGAGGAAAAAATTCTCACAGATGGCATCAGGCGCTCCGATCGCTATTGGCAGCTAAAAAATGCCAATCCCGAATATACCATGGATGACATTAAGGAAATTTTCAGCAAACCGGTGGAAATGAAGGTCTTTAGCTGGCGCGGAGAAATTGACACCACGATGTCTCCCCTGGACTCAGTGAAGTATCATAAGATGTTCTTCCATCCCGGAATGATGGCAATGGACCAACCCACAGGCCAGATCAAAGCATGGGTAGGCGGTATTGATTACAAATATTTTCAGTACGACCACGTCAACATCCAGGCGAAGCGCCAGGTAGGTTCCACCTTTAAGCCCTTTGTGTATACCGCAGGAATTGTCGTCAATAAATATTCTCCATGCATGGAGGTGCCTAACCAGCGCGTAACGTTTGAAGATTTTAAGAATTGGAGCCCGAAAAATTCGGATGGCGAATATGGCGGAATGTATTCATTGAAAGCCGGATTGGCAAAATCAGTAAATACCATTACTGCCTGGGTAATGAAAAGAGTAGGACCGGAACAGGTAGCCAAATTTGCGCACTACATGGGCATTGAGAGTGAAATTCCACCTTACCCTTCTATTGCCCTGGGGACGCCTGATATTTCGGTATTTGAAATGGTAGGTGCATACAACACGTTTGGAAATAAAGGTTCCTGGGTGCAGCCCAACTACCTCACCCATATCTCGGATAAGAACGGAAATGAGATTGCCAGCTTTCAGCCGCGCATCGTAGAGGTTTTAGACGAGGGATATAATTACGTGATGCTGGAATTGCTGAAGGGCGTAACGCAATATGGTACAGGACTGCGGCTTCGTGGCAGCAAGTACAATATGAGGCAGGAAATTGCAGGCAAAACCGGCACAACGCAAAATAACTCTGACGGATGGTTTATCGGAGTGGTGCCAGAGCTGACTGCCGGAGTATGGGTGGGAGCTGAAGACCGTGCAGTTCACTTTCGCAGCACTGCACTAGGCCAGGGGGCGAATATGGCGCTTCCCATTTGGGCGCTGTTCATCAATAAGGTAAATGCCGATCCCATACTTAAAATGACCAAAACGGAATTTGACCGCCCGGAAGAAGACCTCCCCGTAGAGATCAACTGCAGTCTCTATAAAAAAGACCAGATGCAGGATGGCCTGGGCCGTGATGATCTTCTTGGATTCCCTTAATCCAATCGTCTGATTATTTCTTCTTCTGAATAATTGCACCGTGTCCACTGTTTGCCCCATCCGGCAACACTTCGGCATAAAATCCTGAATCCTTGAATAACCGTTGAATCGGTTCAGGCGCTATTGTCCCGGTTTTACATTCTACCCGAAGTATTTTATCACAATCTTCAAGATCAAAATTCGATGAGTAATCCGCAAACTGCTGCCTGATTTGATCCTCAAGAAATTTTGCCTGATGCTGAAAAATGACGTTGGTTCTGAACACTTCTACCATGAACCCAACCTATATTATTCTTCGGATATCACTGAGAGAATGTTCCCTGCAGGATCTTTAAACCAGGCAATCATCGGTGGCCCGCCTTCCCTCGAAATGCCCTTTTCATCCGTCTTTATTTCGCCCTCATATTGCTCAAACACGATTCCTTTGCCGGCCAGTTCATCCACCGCTTTGTCAATATTTTCCACCATAAAATTCAGAATGGTGTAAGTAGCCGGAATGTGATTCGGCTTGGGATAGACCATTATATTATTTCCTTTCAGGCCAATTTCCAGAAGTCCCATCTCATTGCTCGTTACTTCCAGGCCTAATTTTTTTTCATAGAACTCCCTTGCTTTTTTAAGGTCATCCACTGAAAAACTGCTGAATGCTGTTGATTTGTCTAACATGGTTTTTTTTGATTTATGATTAATTGTAAAATTAATGGCTATAAAAGTATTTTGCTTGCTTTCTCCTCATATCCCTTGCTTCTGCTCAACAAATATAGCCTGGAGACAAGCAGACCAGAAGGGTGTTATTACGGCAATTTCAGAGGTTGATCACGACAAATTCATCCTGTAGATTTGTCATTATGAAACATATATCTATTCTGATTCCGAACGGGCATACCAGCCTCGTAAATATCGAGGGCACGCACCAGATCTTTTCTCATGTCAATGAATTCATGAGCCATGCAGGGAATGCTCCTCTTTTCAAGGTACAACTTGTAGGACTTGCCCGGGAGGCGAGGCAGTCCACAGGCCTGTTTACCGTAAACCCGGACGTATTATTTGATGAAGTACGGAAAACCAACCTGATCATCATTCCGGCAATTCATGGAGACAAGCAGAAAGCCATCGAGGATAACCGGGCCTTTATTCCCTGGATCATAGAACAATATAAAAAAGGAGCGGAAGTAGCCAGCTTTTGCATCGGGGCGTTTTTCCTGGCTTCAACCGGTTTAGTAAATGGCAGGCAATGCGCAACGCATTGGGCAGAAGCCAATACCTTCAGAATGATGTTTCCGGAGGTGAACCTGGTGGATGACAGGATCATGACGGAGGAAGATGGAATATATACCAGCGGTGGCGCTTATTCTTATCTGAATCTTCTGCTTTACCTCATTGAGAAACACGCTGGAAGAGAAATCGCCATTCTCATTGCAAAATCATTTATGATAGATATTGACCGTCATAGCCAGTCACCCTTCATCATATTCCAAGGCCAAAAAGCGCATGAGGATGAGGAAGTGAAAAAAGCCCAGGAGTTCATAGAGAAAAATTATCAGGACAAGATTACGGTAGACCGGCTGACCGAAATACTGGCACTGGGCCGCAGAAGCCTGGAACGCAGATTCAAGAAAGCCACCAGCAACACGCTTTCTGAATATATTCAGCGGGTGAAAATGGAAGCGGCCAAAAAGGAATTCGAATCCAGCCGCAAGAACATCAATGAAATCATGTATGAGGTAGGCTATTCTGACCCCAAAGCGTTCAGAACGGTATTCAGAAAGATCACCGGCCTTTCACCGCTCGAATATCGCAACAAGTATAATAAAGAATCCGTGGCAGTTTGATAACCTGAAACTAACATTTCCCCTTCAGAGGCTTGCAGCTATCCTTTACCTCCATCGCCACTACCCTTCCCCGGCTGTCCATTTCCAAATCGCAACATTCCAGGAAGAGTTCACGAAGCTTTTCACGGCCGCGCTTTATTTGCACCCGCACGGCCCCGTGGGAAAGTCCAAGCTTTTCAGCGATTTCCTTTTGAGGAATGCCTTCCAGATCATACATTTTCAGGGGCTGGTAATATTTATCCGGCAGCAACCGCATTAGCGGCTTTATGCATTCCTTAATCTCCTCTTCAGGAGCATCCATTTCCGGCTCGTCCTCCTCATGCATGGCCTCAATATCCGTGGTTTTTTGCTGTTCTTTATAATAGTCATACAGCGCGTTTCGTGTGATCTGGAAAAGCCACGCTTTTACGTTCTGCACTTCGGCCAGCTTCTCACAATTGTTATAAACCTTCAGCAGCACCTGCCGGAGAATTTCTCCGGCCAGGTCTGCATCTTTGGTTTTATTTAAAAGGAAGCCTTTCAGCGCCTCCTCATACAGCAAGAACGCTGGCGCAACAGGCTCGCACACCTTCTTTATTTTCGTCTCCATCGGCTTTCGTTTCTTTTTCTTTTCCATACACGGTGCTCTCTCCAAAGGTGTAAAAGGCCTCCCACTCCACTCCCTGCGGATCTTTGATCCAGGACTTTTCTGACTTGGCATAACAACATACCGTCTCCCCCTCGTGGTCTACTTTTCCTTTTGCATTCTCCATTCCCGCATATACTTCATCCAGTTCTTCCAGGGCATCTACCTGCAGACCCAGGTGTTCAACACCAAAATCGTAGTGCTTTAAATGAATGGCAAAGTTAATTCGAGGATCGTCTAACATCCACTTGGCATAGTCATCTTTCTTAACGGTGGGCGATGCGCCAAATAAGGCGGTATAAAATGCGGTTGACTCATCAATATTCTTCACTCCCAGGTTTACATGAAATCTTTTCATCGTAGTAAATTTTTAATATTTAATGAGATGACTGAGCGATCCCTTGAATGTTACAAAAAAATTGGAGGTTGATGTCAAATAATAAAAAAGTCATTTCCGCCATGTCATAAAACGGAAGGAAATAATCCCTGGTCCTTGTGAATATCTTCCGGTGGAAAATTAAGAGACATCGGCAGTATTTCTTCACATTTGCCCCACCATTTTTTACCATGATTTAACATGAAAAACGCACCGTATTCTTTTGCAATTCTCCTCTCTGTTGCCCTGTTTCTAATAGCGGGAACAACGCAAGGCTGGTCACAAAACCTGGTGAATAGCCGGTTTGGTCAGGGCCTTTCAGTAATGGCTAAGGATTCTTCCTTTCTCATCAACGCGGGCTTCCGGTTTCAAAATCTCTTTGTTTATGAGGTTCCGGCAGGTGAAGGCGGATTGGACTTTTCTGAGAGCCACACTTCCTGGCTGGTAAGACGCTCACGGCTCAAGTTTGATGGCTTCGCTTATTCCCCCCGGCTGAAATATAAATTAGAGATCGGAATGACGAACTCGGATATTGCCGGGGCCAGCCGGTATTCACGGAATGCGCCTTTTCTCATTCTTGATGCGGTTGCACAATGGAATTTTGCCGGGAACTTCGTGCTTTGGGCAGGGCAAACCAAGCTTCCCGGAAATCGAGAACGCGTCATTTCTTCTGCCGATCTTCAGTTCGTAGAACGCAGTATGTTGAACAGCCTTTACAATATTGACCGGGACATGGGTTTTCAGTTGCGCCACCATTTTAAAATAGGCAAAGTGATCATCAGGGAAATTGCGGCCGTTTCGCAGGGAGAAGGCCGGAACGTTACCGCAGGAAATATTGGCGGTTTTGGATATACCGGTCGCGTGGAAGTCCTGCCTTTTGGATCGTTTGCCGGCAAGGGCGATTACGTGAGCAGTGACCTCGCACGGGAACAACAGCCCAAACTTTCTGTAGCAGCAAGTTACGATTACAACGACCACGCTCCCCGAACCGGAGGACAATTGGGAGAATATGTCCTGGAACCACGCGTGATCATTTCAGAGGATGAATTGCGATCGCTGTCCACAGTTTTTATTGATATGATGTTTAAATACCGCGGCATATCTGTCATGGCCGAATATGTTAACAAGCAATCCGATAAAAGCCCGCTTGTAGCAGATACTGCAGGAAATTCCATTTCTTACCTCACCGGCACCGGACTGAATATCCAGGCCGGCTACCTTTTCAAAAATAACTGGGAAGTAGCCGGACGATACACCACTACCAATACCGATGAAATTACTGAGAAGGCCGACCATCAACAATACACCCTGGGCGTCTCCAGGTATATTGTCGGGCACAAGCTGAAGGTACAGACTGACGTGATCTATACCACCGAAAAAGAATTTGACAGCCCCGATTTCGTAGAGGATGGAATCATGGTTCGCCTGCAGTTGGAGGTGCATTTGTAGTAGAGACGCAATTAATTGCGTCTCTACAAGGAGGCAGGCCGCAACCGCACCTTTATCATCTTAGAGGTTGGTGTATTGCTCTTTGCTGCAACCGAATCTACAGGAACCAGCACATTGGCCTCCGGGAAATATGTGGCGGTGCAGCCTCGCGGGATGTTATAGGGAACAATAATAAATGCCGGAGCAACGCGCTCAGTGCCGTTAAAATGGCTGATCAGATCCACGACATCCTTCTTTTCCAATCCGGCTGCTGCCATATCCTCAGGGTTCATCATCAGCACCCTGCGCTCATTATAAATTCCCCTGTAGCGATCGTTCAGGCCATAGATGGTGGTATTGAACTGGTCGTGGGTCCGAACAGTGGTGAGCATGTATTCGCCAGGCTCAAGGCGGTTGTCGGGCACCGGATTTACCGTAAAGTTGGCCTTCCCGCTCAGCGTATTAAAATGGCCATCACGTATACAGTTCGGCAAATAAAAACCATTGGGCTGCCGGACCCGCTCATTATAATTTTCAAATCCCGGGATCACCGCCTCAATCTTCTCACGGATATTATCATAGCTTTCAATAAACGCATCCCAGTCTGCTTTTGGATTGGGAGGCAATGTAGCTTTGGCAAGCCCCGCCACAATAGCCGGTTCGCTCAGCAAGTGTGGTGAAAGCGGTTTTACCCGGCCAGCCGAGGAATGCACAATGCCCATAGAATTCTCCACGCTGATGAGCTGAGGCGTGCCATTTTGCATGTCCTGATCCGAACGAGCCAGGGCCGGCAGAATCAGTGCACGCTTGCCGGTAACCAGGTGAGACCGGTTCAGCTTGGTGCTCACATGGGCCGTGAGTTTGCAGTTTTGCAGCGCTTTAGCCGTTAGTGCTGTATCAGGAGAAGCCGAAAGAAAATTTCCGCCCATTGCAAAAAATACCATTCCCGGTTTCTGTGCCATCCGTTTAATGGCGTTTACTACGTCCAGTCCGTGAGCCCGTGGCGGCTCAAATCCGAAAACCTCCTGCAGCCGGTCCAGGAAGGCTGATGACGGCTTTTCCCAAATTCCCATCGTGCGGTCGCCCTGTACATTGCTGTGGCCGCGTACCGGGCAAGTGCCGGCTCCGGGTTTTCCCAGGCTGCCTTTCAGCAGCAGCAGGTTTACCACCTCCTGTATGTTTTCCACGCCATTTTTATGTTGCGTCAATCCCATGGCCCAGCAGGCAATGATCTTCTTCCTGTGCATCAGCAACGCTGCAGCTTCCTTAATTTTATCCAGCGAAACCCCGCATTGCTCCGCCATTTCCTCCACATCCACATTTTGCAGCGATTCGATAAAATCCCGGTAACCATCGGTTTGCTGCTCTATAAAATGAAGGTCGAATACCGTCCCCTGATGCTTCTGTTCTTCATCCCAGAGCAATTTCATTATGGCTTTCAGCAGGGCCACATCACCATTGATCTTCACTTGCAGGAAAAGATCGGTGAGGGGCGTTGCCTTGCCAATGAGGTCAAGCATTTTTTGCGGATCGCGGAATGCGATCAATCCCGTTTCCGGCAATGGATTCACGGTGATGATCTTCGCTCCGTTTTGCTTTGCCGTCTTCAGCGCGCTGAGCATCCGTGGATGGTTCGTTCCGGGATTCTGGCCAATAACCAGGATGACTTCAGCTTCATAAAGATCTTCCAGCTTCACCGAGCCTTTGCCGATGCCCAGCGTATCAGTGAGGGCCACACCGCTGCTTTCGTGGCACATGTTGCTGCAATCGGGCAGATTGTTGGTGCCGAACATCCGCACAAAAAGCTGGTAGAGAAATGCCGCTTCGTTGGACGTGCGGCCAGAAGTGTAAAAAGCTGCATCATCCGGTGAATCCAGGCTTAGCAACTCATCAGCGATGATACGGAATGCAGTATTCCATTCCACCGGTTTGTAGTGCGTTTCGCCCGCTTCCAGAAGCATGGGCTGCATAATGCGTCCGCGCTTCCCGATCCAAAAATCGGATTGAGCCGCCATCTCTGCTACAGAATGGTTCGCGAAAAACTCAGGATCAAGCTTCCGGGTTGTGGCTTCCTCTGCAATGGCCTTTGCGCCATTTTCGCAATACTCCGCCACCCGCGAGCGCTTCTCCTGCGGATCCGGCCATGCACAGCCGGGGCAGTCAATTCCGCCCTTTTGGTTTAGTTCAAGCATCACTTTTGCCGCCCGTACAGGGTCCATATACTTCAGCAAATGCGACAGGGCAGCGCCCACCCCTGCGACCCCAGCAGCACTTTCCTTTGGTTTACCCAGCTTCAGCCCGGTGGGATCAGTAGAAGTAAATTCCGGATGAGACGATTTTTTTTGATCAGCCATAGATCTTCAGTCAGCAGTAATTCGTTACCAAAGCTATTATGAATAGTTAAGAAGAGGAATATTGAATGCTAAACGCAATTGCGTACTACCTTCTATTGTCACTTGCTATTTTATGTTAATACGCGTTACTTTGCGTCAAATCAGAGGATATGAACAAGTCAGGCTTTCTAACAGTGGACGAAGTAGCGCAAAACCTGAAAGTAACCCGTCAAACAGTTTCCAAGTACATTAAAAACAAGCACTTAAATGCAGTCAGGATAAATAAAAGCTACAGAATAACAGTGCATGACTTTGAAAACTTTCTTAGCAACAACTCCACTGTAGAAGAGCCGCAGGTAAGTTATCTTAAAAGAACGAAAAACTGTTCTTTGGACTATGGCGATAAAACTGATGAATTTGAAATACTTTATTCCATTAGCCACGGAGAATTTAAGTTAATAGAACAAAACCACAATGAAAAAGAAAACCGATACATTTTTGGAGATAATCTGTTTGTTCTTAAAAAGCTTCTGGAAACCCACAAGGGCAGAATTGACTTAATTTATATTGACCCACCGTTTGGAACCGGTCTTGATTTTAATTCCATTGATGATGATTCTGCCTATTCAGATAAGTTGATTAATAGCGAATTCCTGGAATTTATCAGAAAAAGGCTCTTTTTACTTCGTGAACTGCTTTCTGATCAGGGGAGTATTTATTTGCATATTGACAAGAAAATCGGACACTATGTAAAAATTATTATGGATGAAGTCTTTGGGTTTAAAAACTATATAAATGATATAACCAGAATTAAATGCAATCCTAAAAATTTTGCACGAAATGCCTATGGCAATTATTCTGACATGATCCTGTATTATGCTAAAAACAGGGACAGGCAAATCTGGAATGAAATTAAGGAGCCTATGTCAGAAGAAAAAAGGAAGGAACTATTCCCAAAGAAACATCCGGAATTAGGATATTATACCACAAACCCGATTCATGCCCCGGGAAAAACCGTGGATGGCGATACCGGGCTGGAATGGAAAGGATTAATGCCACCAAAAGGAAGGCACTGGAGATACAGCAGGAAAGTGCTTTCAGAATTAAATAAACAGGGCTTAATCGAATGGTCAGGCAATGGAAATCCTAGAAAAATAGTTTTGGCAGATGAGCACAAAGGTTTTAAAGTTCAGGATGTATGGGAGTTTAAAGACAAGGGGTTATCTTATGTTGATTATCCTACACAGAAAAATGAATCCATGCTGGACAGGATAATTTTAAATTCGTCAAATGAGAATTCAATTGTTTTGGATTGCTTTTGTGGCTCCGGAAGCACCCTTAAATCTGCAAATAAGCTTAACAGACAATGGATTGGAATTGATAACTCCACTCACTCGCTCGAAGTTGTCCGTAAAATATTTAAGAACCGAAAAATAAAATGCAATTACTTTGAATATGTTTCTAAAGATTAGGTTTTAAGAACGTGGTCAGATAATCTTTCAGAAGCAAGGCACTTACTATATCGTAAGGAAATTCCTGTACCAGCACATTTACTTTGTCATTGATTATGGAGTTGTTGATTTTGCGAGTTGCCCAGGGAAAACCATCTATTATACCAACTCTTATTACTGCACCACGTTGGTCGCGACAAAAATTTAAAACATCCCTTACCTGATTATTTTGGTTACCTCCCGAACGTCCAATCCATTTAGCTTCTCCAATTATATAGGTTTGATTTACCTTCGCAACCAAATCTGGTCGTTTTCCCAAATTTTGATTTAAAACATTATTAATAAAAATTCTTCCCTCTTCTTCAGATGAACTCAGAATGAATATACCCTCCATAGATTCTTGAAAATCTTCCATATTTAATAACTCAAAATTATTACGTAACCAGGTAGTGAACATAGGTCCCATTTGGGTATTTAATTTTGGGGCAGATTCAAGATGTACCAATAATTCATCAGCAGTCATTGCGTAAAGAGTGTTGGCAATTCTATGCATTTGCTTAGGATTGCTTCCTAGGCAGTTCTGAACTTCTTTTATCAAATAGGCTAATGGTTCATCATAAGGAAATTTTGTTTCACCCTGGAGAATACTGATCAATTCATTCGTTCTTCTTCCCTGATGTGCCGAGATAATTCTTCTCTTCAGGTGTGGATCTAAATGTACAGGTACTGCTGATTCCAATGGGTAAACTTCCAATAGATTATCTAAGTATGGTGTTCTTTCAAATAGCTGGATACTTTTTAAAATCCATTCATTTAAATCATGGGTTTCGTTTTCAATATCAATTGTCCTATCCATTCCTTTTTTTACAATTTCCCTTTGTTGCCAAATTCTAATATAGAAAGCCCTTTTATTATTCGTTTCAATTCAACCAATTCAGAATCACACCCGCCAAATCCCTAAACCCAATTGCACCAATCTCAAATTTCCCAGAAAGTCAAAATTACTCCGGGAGCTTACCTGCCAAAAGTAGCTAAATTTAATCGAATGAAAGGAGAGTGTTTGGTTACAATACCGCTGCTTTCAAGGGCCTGCGGCATTGGCATCTCTTTTGAGAACACGCCAACCTTAAACAAAATTTATTATGGCCATGATCAAAAAAATATTTACTGCTCACCTTCTGATGTTCGCCCTCGTGCTTGGCGGCTGTGCCCAACGCAAAGTGGACCGTATTGACCCTAATTCCCAAACTGACCTGAGCGGTCGCTGGAACGATACTGATGCCCGCCTCGTGGCTGAAGAAATGACCAACGATGCCATTAACCGGCCCTGGAGAACCAATTTTATCGCAAAGAATGACCGCCCTCCGGTTATTATTATTGGGTTGGTAAATAATAAAACTGACGAGCACATTGATTCCGAAGTTTTCATCAAGAATATGGAGAGGGAATTTATTAACAGCAACATGATCAGCATTGTGCAGGGAGGCGAATTCCGGGAGCAACTTCGCGAAGAGCGGGCCGACCAACAAAAATATTCTTCCCCCGAAACAGCAAAAAGCTGGGGCCGTGAAAAAGGTGCAGACTATATTTTGAACGGAAACATTAGCAAAATCTCTGATCAGGCCGGGAAAGAGCGCACCTTCTTTTACCAGGTTAACCTTGAGCTTACCGATCTTGAAACCAACGAGAAAGTATGGATTGGAGAAAAAAAGATCAAGAAAGCGATTGTTAACTGATTCGCTGAAAACCCGGTGCTCAGTTCTATTTATTTAGTTTAAATTTTAAAAGCCAGTCAATGCTGAGACGATGGCCTGTTTGTGCAGTATTTGTCCTTATATTTATCAGCTTCAGCTCTTGCAGTACTTATTATCAAAAGAATCGGAAGTTTAACCGGCTGTTTGAAGAAGGAAAACTGGAGAGGGCTGAAAACCTGCTGGCATCTGATGAAAAAGCTGCACGAAAAAACAGTCGCCTGCTCCACTTTATGAACCTGGGCATGGTTCAGCATCTTCGCGGAGAATATCCTGCAAGCAATGAAAGCCTCGAAAAAGCCATTTTAATAGCGGATGATATCAGAAAAAATTATCTAGCTGAGGCTGCCTCATTTATTACAAATCCTAAGATACTTCCATACCCTGGTGAGGATTTCGAGTTGCTTTATCTTAATTATATCAAGGCGCTTAACTATCTTAAGCTGAATGACTTTGACGCTGCTCTGGTGGAGACAAGGCGGATGAACAACAGGCTGACGACACTGGGGGATAAATACAAATCGGAAAAACGGTTTAAACGAGACGCATTTATTCATAATTTAATGGGCATTATTTACGAAGCCAATAATGACCACAATAATGCTTTTATTGCCTACAGGAATTCCTATAATATTTATCAGGAAGATTATAAAAGCATGTTTGGAACGGGAGCACCCGAACAATTGAAACAGGATTTAGTCCGGGCAGCCTATCGTACAGGATTTACGGAAGACGCCCAGCGATATGAACGGGAGTTTGGTATTAAATATAAACCGGTTCCGGCCAATTCGGGCGAATTAATATTCCTGTGGCATGACGGCCTGGCTCCCGTAAAGGACGAATGGGGGATAACTTTCGCACTGGTGCGGGGAGAAGGCGGAATGCTGTTTTTCCGCAACCAGGCTTACAATCTCTCTTTCGGCTATGACATGAGTGACCGGAAAACGGAAGATAAAGGATTGGAAAAGGTTGAATTTGTAAGGGTGGCATTTCCGCGCTATCTGGAGCGTCCGCTGGTTTATACCAGCGCAAAGCTGGAATACAATGGGCAGGATAAACCTCTGGAACTTGCCGAAAACGTGAATGCAGTAGCTCAGAAAACGCTACAGGACCGGATGCTGCTGGAAATGGGCAAGGGCCTGCTTCGCCTGGCACTGAAGAAAGCTGCCGAATATTCCATCCGTGAACAAAACGAGGAGGCGGGTGCGGTAGTAGGCGCCATTAATGCGATCTCAGAACAGGCGGATACTCGAAACTGGCAAACTCTTCCCCACAGTATTTTCTACACAAGGCTCTATTTGCCGGCAGGGGAACAAAAAGTGAAACTCATAACGCAGGCTCCAGACCGTCCGGCAGCCAGCAGTGAATTCACTTATGATGTTCGATCTGACCGAACCATCTTTCAGACTTATATGACGATTGATGCACATGGTCCGCGTCCCATGCCTTTGCAATTCGATTAAACCTGAGAGCTATTTTAAGGCTTTAGCTCAGATACACACCCATTTCTCCTGAAGCCAGTTCCACATCAATATGCTCCTGCAGGGTAGTAGCGAGCGAAATTCCGGTAAAATCAGGCGAGACGGGAAAGCTGGTATGCGCACGGTTGACGAGCACAAGAACCTGCAACTTCCTCACGCGCTTTTGGAGAAACGGCAGCAAACTGTAGGTTAATGTTTTTCCTGTATAAAGCACATCATCCACTACTATTACCGCCTTGTCCTGCAAATTAATATCAACAGGCGTTACTTTTATTTCCTCATCAAGCGGGTTGTTCTTATTTAAATTTATATGCAGCAGCGAAACAGGGAAATGAGCAATTGCGGTGAGTTTAGCGCCCACCATTTCGGCCAGTTGCATTCCCCTGTTTCCAATGCCGGCCAGTACCAGTTCTTTCTCCTCAAAATTTTGTTCATAAACCTGATAGGTCATCCGGTTTATTTTCTGCTCTACCTGTAATGAATTTAAAATAAGTGTACGGTGGTCGCTCATTTTGAAATGCTTTTTGCAAAAGTACACGCTTCAGCATTGCGGGAAATTATTCTTCCTCTTTCCGGACAACCTGAATGGTGAAATTGCTGACAAGGGCGGCCAACGCTCCCACTGCAGCCAGCACCGGCACCAGCAAGGCCCCGACAACGCCTACCGACAGCGGAATTTCCATGAATACTTTCCCTTCGCTGTTTTTAATTATGATTCTGCGAACATTTCCCTCTTCTATGATTTCTTTCACTCGCTTCAGGAGGTCTTCACCTTTTACCTGAAATTCATTTTTGAATGAGCTGTTCTTTTCTTCCATTGTTTTTTTGGTTATTAAATTTTAAAACAGAACAACCCTGACTTAACTGAGTTCAGGAAATGATTATAAAAAATTATGCAGGAACCCCAGGGTATACAGCCTTACCGTTCTTTCTATATTCTGTTTTGGAAGATAGAGATGGAAGGGAAATTATAAAAGTAGCCCCCATACCCGGTTCGCTTTTACAACTCACTTTACCATTCATTGCGCTCACGAGTTTGTGAACAATAGATAATCCCAGGCCGGTGGAGTGCTCGTTCATAGTGGGCCTTGCAGTGAGTTTTGCGTAGCGGCCAAAGAGCTTTTTCTTATCCTCTTCCGTCAAGCCCGGACCTTCATCCTGAACGCTAATGGAAACACTTGATTTATGGCTTTTTATCTGAATCCGGATTTTCTTTTTTAATGGAGAGAATTTAATGGCATTTGATATCAGGTTATCCATAATTTGATAAATGGCATCAGGATCCCCATAAACCATAGCATTTTCCTCCCCTGAAAGCACTTCAAGAGAGATCTCCTTTTTTGACGCTATCAGTGTATAAGCCGCAACAGTATCTCTCACGAGCCAGCATACATTTACCTCTTTGCGCTGCATCTTTACTTTTCCGGAATCAATGGCATTAATATTCAGCAGGTTTACAATGATCGCGTTCATCCGGTCACTGTAGTTCTTGAGGAATCCAAGCAGGTCCTTCATCTGGTTTTTGTCCATTTCAGGATCAAGCTCAATTAACTCCGTGATGCCCTGAATGCCACTGACCGGATTTTTGAGGTCATGGGCCATTATTCCCATCAGTTCGTTCTTCTCCTCATCCATCTTCTTCAGTTTTTCAGCATTCTTTTTCAGCAGGTAGTTACTTCGTTTAATTTCTTTATGCTGATTCTGAATTCGCATGATTTGAGCAATCTGCCTGCATTTAAACGAATAAATAAATACCGAAGCCAGCAATGCCCCTATGCAGAGTTCAAACGCTGTAATATAATGGCGGTAAATGATCAGCGGATCCGACTGGTAGGCAGGCAGTGTAAGCATAAAAAAGATGAGGCCGGAAACGAACAATACAGCGTTGATAGCAGGCGGAAAATAAAATAAGAGGGCAAGAAAAATTGAACCCATAGTATACAGCGTAAGAGCGCCCGTGATATATTGATCGGCCAGCGAGAGGAAAATAGACATATATATGAAAAGGAACATAAACGAAATCACCAGCACTGCATGATATGCTCTGAATCCTGAAGGAGTGCGAGGCTTGAGCAGGTGATATAATCCTATATAAATACAAAGGAGAACAGACATTGCCAGATAATAATTGAACAGATGCCTGATGGGTGCCTGGAATTTCCCAAGCCCTAAATACTGAAACAATATCTCAGGAAGCAATCCAAAGAGCACCACCACAACGAGGGAGGACAATGCGGTAATATGCATCCGCTGAAAGTTGGTGATCAGCAGAATGCTGTTTATTTGCCTGCGCTGGTTCGCAGTATACCTGGGGAAAAAGATCTCTCTGAACTTGCTTATCATGCTAAAATTGAAGGTTTGTTCTTGCAGGTTTGGGTCATATCTACCGCCATAGTGATCATTTATGACGCGGTAAAAATAGAGCGCCACCCTGCCGTTTTTATCCCCATAATCAGCCAATTCTTACATCTTCAAGAAATCAATTAAACTTTCATTTTAAAAAACATTCAATGAAAAAAATAGTATTTGGAATTATTCACAATCTGGCATACGTGACCAACCAAACAATCTAAAAAGCACAAAATCATTTCTACTATGGTTTAAATAATAGTTGGGGTGGACAGTTAAAATTAACTGGCCGGATAGCATTCAAAAATGAAAATAGGTTCTGAGGAATCGAACGGTATCTGAGAAATGTGAGAAGAATTAATATGCCGGGCAGGGGCTGATTCTCCCAATTTTCTTACACCTCTGAGAGCTTGTGCCGGTTTGCTATCTATGCACCAAAATAAGCTTCCAGGTCTTGCAGGGTGCTTTCACTTGTATAAATATCCTTCACTATCCGACCTCGCTCTAAAACCACTATTCTCTCGCAAACTTCAGTAACATGGATAAGGTCGTGACTGGAAATGAGCATCGTCATCCGGTTTTCTTCCTGCAATTGCCGGAGCAGTTTCTTCAGCCGGATCTGGGTTGAGGGATCAAGATTTGCGAAGGGTTCGTCAAGCACAAGCACTTCAGGATTGGGCATAATGGCAGCAGCAATGCCTACCTTCTTCTGGTTACCCTGGGAGAGGTCGCGGATGTATTTTCGCTTGCCGAGAATTTCCTCATTAAATATCTCATCGAAGCGCGCATAAAACTGCTGCAGGTCGCCTTCCGTCAGGCCATTGATCTTAGCGATAAAACTGAAATATTCCTCAGCCGTCAAAAAGTCAATCAGGAAATGCTCATCAAGATAAGATCCTGTGTAATGTTTCCAGCTTTCAGAATGGCGGACATTTTCACCTTTGCTGGATACATCTCCTTGGGTGGGCCGCACCAAATCCAGCAACATCCGGAAAAGAGTGGTTTTGCCTGCGCCATTGTTGCCTACCAAACCCATCGCCTGGCCAGCCGGGATCATCAGCTCTTCCACATCTACTGCTCTTGTATCCCCATATTGCTTGAGCAGGTTTTTAAAAATGATCATTTCAGTCTTTTCCATCCTGTCTTTTCAATTATCCTGTCTGAAAATTTCACTCATACTGTATTTCCGCATTTTGAGTTGCCTTGTAAGCATCCTTAGCCAAAACGTTGACAGGGACAAGTTTAGCAATGAAATTACGGCAAGTGCAATAAGTCCCGTAATGAAATCGAATAGCAGCATAAATGGCAGGAAAATGATGAAAGGCAAGATCATAATCGGGATGGCAAGCAGCCATTGGGCAATCCCGGCTCCCTGATAGTTAAATACTGAATTCTTGCTGATATCTATTTTCCTGACACCAAACATGGCGAAGGTCATCACATTAAAAGTACTGAAACCGATATTGAAACAATACATCGCTGCATTGGCAGCCACAATTCTCCAGTCTAAAAATATGAATGGCAAAGAAAGGAAAAGGCATATCGTGGCGATTCCAATAAACAGGTAGAGCTTAGCCCGGAAATATGCCGCCAGCGGTATGTTCTGCGCCATAATTGAATCGAAATGATTTCCTTCCCAGCTTATCAGGTATTGACCATAATTTAAGATAAACATACCGGTGGTAAAAAGCCCGATAAGAAGATACAGGAAATTGAATTCTCCAATTTCTTTATTCATAAAAAGTAGAAACGGATACAAAAGGAACAGCAGTGAAACGATGAGTGCTGTCCTCGGGCGCTTATGTCGCCACAGCAATTTGAGTTCTACCGCTATAAGCTGCCCAGTTACACCATACCTGTTCAGGAATCCGAGTCTTTCTTTTCCGGCTACCTGAGCGGCACCTATGCCAGTTTCTTCCGGATAAAGATTGTTGCGCAGGTAGCGGTAGTTGACTGCGTAAAGCAACAGGGGTAAAGCCAAAAAAGCCAGGCTCAGCAAGGGAAAGCGGAGTACTGCATCCAACGCCATCCCGGCCAGGACACCGGCTTCCAGCCAACCCATGATCTCGGCTGCCATCAATACCGTGATAAGCAACATCAGCCCCACCGTTACCAGGATTTTCCCGCTCAGGTTTCGCTTAACGTACATCAGCAGGAAGTTTATGGCCAGTATAAGTGATATTATTGAAACACACCAGGCCAAAGCAGTTCCCGCAGAATAAACATCCGCGGCTGCGCGTAAGCCAAACGGCAAAATGATAAACAGCGGAAGAATATTGAATGGCGATAAAAAAGATTTGGCCAGGACGTAATTCACCAACCTGGATTTCCTGATGGGCAAGTGCAGATATGGCACTACATGCAGTACCGGCAAGCCCTGGAAAAAGAACCGGAACAGGAAATCAACCAGCAGATAATAGAGGAAGACCCGGTTTACAAGGTGTAGAGGATCATGACCAGGAAAACCTTTGCTCAAAATATCCGGCAGGAATAATCCCATCAGGAGCAGGCTTATGCCCAGATAAATCAATGACAGACCAATCACTATATTGATCAGCAACTGTTTCTGCCAAACGCCTTTCCTCAAAAAAGCTAAAAACTCATGTTTGATGATGTTCCCAATTCCCATTTTCAGCGGAAAATATTTCCTGATGTCAGAACCGGTTTTCAGATCACCTCTTCCACAGGACGGTAATCCAGGCCGAAAGCCTCCGCAACTGCCTTGTACACCACGTCTCCTCTCACCACGTTCAGGCCCAGCTTCAGCTCGCGGCTTTCTGCTGCTGCAGCTTTCCAGCCCTTGTTCGCAAGCTGAATAGCATACGGCAAGGTTGCATTATTCAGTGCAATAGTAGAGGTATAAGGCACTGCTCCCGGCATGTTGGCCACACAATAATGGACAATACCATCTATCGTATAAATAGGATCCTTATGCGTGGTGGCCTTAGTGGTTTCGAAACAACCTCCCTGATCCACTGCCACATCCACCATTACGGTTCCCGGCATCATTTCCTTCAGCATATCTCGTGTAATGAGATTGGGAGCCTTTGCTCCCGGAATCAGCACCGCTCCAATTACAAGGTCGGATTCGCGGATCGCCTCCAGAATATTGAAATGATTGGAAAATTGCGTGCTGACGTTGGCAGGCATCACATCCGTGAGGTACCGAAGTCTGTCAAGATTCACATCCATTATAGTAACGCTGGCAAGAAGTCCAGCAGCCATTTTTGCTGCCTGATAGCCTACGATCCCGCCTCCAAGTATCAGCACTTTTGCTGATTTTGTTCCGGGTACGCCTCCCAGCAATATGCCTTTGCCGCCCATTGGTTTCTCAAGATATTTGGCACCTTGCTGCACTGCCATACGTCCGGCCACCTCGCTCATCGGAACCAGCAATGGCAAAGATCCATTGAGTTTCTCAACAGTCTCATAAGCCAGGCAAACCGCCTTTGACTTGATCATCGCATGGGTAAGTTCTTCGCTGCTGGCAAAATGGAAATACGTGAAAACCAACTGATCTTCCCGGATCAGATCATATTCAGGCGCGATCGGCTCTTTTACTTTAATGATCATCTCCGCCTTTTTGTATACATCCTCTATCGTAGGAAGTATTCTTGCGCCAATGGATTCATAGACTTCATCCTGAAACCCACTTCCTTCGCCTGCTCCATGTTGCACATACACCTCATGGCCGCGGGCAATCAACTCAGCGGCTGAAGAAGGCGTGCATCCCACGCGGTTTTCGTTTATTTTAATCTCTTGAGGAACACCAATAATCATTTTTTTTGCTTTAAACGGTGTGAAAAATCGGGGCGCAAGTTAGCAGAATTTTGAACAGGACATGCTGAAAATAAGGATCGGAAACTGAACAACATTTTTATTCTCAAAAACAAAAAATGCCAGCAGGAAAATACCCGCCACAACGCAGAATCCCGAATCCGGAATCTCTGGCCGCCCTCACTCCTTCTTCGGAGTTTTCTCAATACTTAGCGGCATATTCAGACCGGTTTGCAACTGAACATACCGGGTCCCTTCCGGATCGAAAATTCCCAGTGCATTGTCGCAGGCTACATACCATTGCAGCTTCCAGACCCTCAAAGAGAAACCCGCACCGAAAACATTAAATCCCTGATAACCCATTGTATAATTGGCTGTAACAGAAAACCACCGCTTGATGCGGGTTGTGCCTGCAATGGTTGCAGACGAATAAAGTTTGCCATTCAGCCAATACCCGTATAACAGCAAACCCGCTTCCGTGCGATTGGTGAAATGATAATTAATACCGCCATAATGCTGCAAAGGTAAATTCGAGGTATAACTGCCTTTGGTGCTGTCTATATCAAAATAGGAAACCACAGAATCAAGCAGTCTGTCGCCAGCTTCCTCCAGCGTTAAGGAATCCTTAAGCACCTGGCCTATATCCATTCCGCGAAAGGTGAATTCCTCAGTATTCCGGCTACTAAAATGATGCGTATCGTCTTTCCACCGGATTCCACCCAAATCAAGAATGCTGGCACTGAAGGTCCATTTTTTTAAATTATAATAAAACCCGAAATCAAAGGCCGCTCCTCTGTTATGTTTTTTAAATAAATAATCTTTCACGGCCCCTTTTTCAGAAGGATCAAGATTGGCTATAGAACGGATACCTGAACTTTTGATGCTGAAATCACTTTTGCCGGTTAAGTGATACATTTCATCTGAAGAAGACAGCGATATATCTGATCGCTTTGTATGGATATTCTCCAGGCCATACAGATACTTCACCCGGATACCGGCACGGAAGAGGTCTTTGAACTTATAGGTATATCCGGCTCCATATTCCCTGTAATGATTGAGATAAAGAGCCGCACCCAGATCAAAATGTTCTCCCGTTTTTGAAATACCATTCCAGGCCAGATCAAAATAATCTACCGGAACTATAAAATTAAAATTTGCGCGTTCATTAATAAAAAAATCAAAAAATCCAATTTTGGTTTTAAACCCTGTATTGAGAATACTGATATGAGTACGGGCGGAAATGTTCGTCTTTTTTCTTGCATTTTCAAGCCACGCATCCATAGTTAGTTCCAGCGAATCATCGTCTGTTCTTTTCAGCAGCTTTGAAAGGGAGAATCCGGTATTACCGGCAGAAGCTGACACCGCTGAAATGCCGGGAATTCCTGCATAGAAGTTATAGTGCTCTGAAAATGCAGGATTAACGGCTAGCCGCTGTGGCACAAGCGGCAGGTTATAAAGCGTAAGGTGAGACTGCGCCTGCGAAAGAACCGGACAGAGAAGAAGCAGAAAATAAAGGCGTTTCATTCGCTTCTATAATTTCAGTTTGAGGCCTGCTGAGGCGCTCAGTTCCACACCAAAATCATATTCAGAATAGATCCTGATATCCTTTGAGCCCTCGTTAATCGTAGAAGCTGTAACCTTCACGAGGATCATGCGCGTTTCTGGCAACCGGTGCAGGCGGTGCTCATCAAATTCTGTATCTATTACGTTGATAGCCGGCACAGTAACCTTTCCCGAAGCAGCATTCGTGGGGGCAGCCGGGGCAAAATGCTCAGAATCCAGCAGGCTGTCTAGGATATCACCGTCTTCATCTACAAAATACATCTGCAGATTGAACCCGACCGGGAAGCCATTCTTTACACGTGTGCGAAACGCTATGTTTTTAATTTCAGCCACATCCGTAATTTCCAGTCGAATTGTATCATTCAGGATAAAGTCGCTGGCCCGGCCATACAACGGCAGCCGCAGGTTTACTTCCATATTTATCCCGCTTGATCGCAGCACAAAATTGCTGTTTGTCTGGCCCTGCGGATTCGTCACAACTCTTAAGTCGTTCACTATTTCTTTAGGAAATTTTTCTACTATGTTAAATAAATTAGAGTTATGTTTATTAAATATTAAACGCGTTTCTATCTGCTGTCCGGCCTCACTTAATAATGGGCTTTTTATGTATATAGGAGTAGAAACGCCCGGCCCGGTAATGCTATGAGTTTGGTTATTGATCATTAAAGCCCTTAGATCGAGAAACTGAATGTCCAAAGGAAGGCCGAAGGAATTATTCAGCACCAATTCCAGTTCCGGGTCTACGAGGCTGAACCGGCCGATTCCCGGAGTTTTCTTAAATATTTCGAGAAAAATAGTATCGGCACCTCCCCGGAATTCGTGATTTCCAAGATACCCGTAGGCGGCTTCAAAATCCAGGTCTGTAAGAAATACCTCCACTTTCATCTGATCATGAATGGTGGCGCTATTCCCGGAATTCTTCAAGTGCATAGCTACTTCCGCTTTTATTTCATCAGTTGCCAGAAGCTGGTCCAGCGTTATCACGGCATCCTGCAGGTCGAATTGTTCTTCCCATAGCACAGGTAAAGCGTTATTATATTCTAATTTAGAATTGATCTGAAGAGGGTCGCCATTGAAAAATATATTCTCGAAAGTTGTATTCAGTTCGGCATTGTGCCGGAATCCTGATGTGATCCTGATTTTGATTTTGCCTGACCTCAATCGTACGGAATCCAATCTTTTATCATTATCGGATATAAATGGAAAAGCCAATGGATACGCAACATCGAGTTCATTATTAAGCGTCAAAAACTCAATATCGGACTGTCCGAGAGAATATATTTCCTGATGAAGGTGATCAGGGAAATTGAGAAAATCTTCTGTGGAAAATGTGAGTAGCTTACCTTTAAAAACGATTGTACAAAATCTATCGTTGCCTACTTGCACCATTCCGGTTTGGTCTGCCTTATCCAGCAAGTCCTGAAGAGAAAGAGATGCATGAAAAAGCGGAACAGCAAGCTCCGGCTCCCAGGCAGGTTCCTTGATTTTGTCCAGCGAGAGATCATCTTTCACGCAGCCGGCCAGCAAAGGGATCAACAGAAGAATAGCAGCCCGATGTATAGAAATTCTCATCTCACTATGGTGAATTAATTTATACAAACTTACTTATCAGAACGATCAAAAGATAACGGTAACAAGGGAAACACTATGGCTGAAAACGGTGAATTTGCATTTTGAGGTCTTCTTTGTGATGAAAAATAAGGAGAAATTTTTAGCCGTTAAATTTATTTTTATTATTTAATTAAGAAACATTAAAACAATAACGAACCTCTTAAATTTTTTGAATTAAAACATCACTCGAATCCATTCTTTATTGCATATTTCACCAGGCCGGCAATATTTCTTACGTCTAGCTTATTGAGGAGATTTTTCCGGTATGTTTCCACTGTGTGTGCGCTCAGGTAAAGTTTTGCGGCTATTTCGGAGGTGGTAAATTCCTTGGCTATCAGTTCCAATACTTCCTTTTCGCGGGAGGTAAGCTCCACTTCTTCAGGCTTTACTTCCTTATCCTTGAGTTTGTTTTTATAGCTGGCAATAAGCTTTTCTGTTACCTCATTGCTATAGAAAGTACTGCCGTCAGCCACCCTTCTGATTGCGGTCTCCAGTTCCTCCTTACCGGTATTTTTCAGAATGTATCCCTCGGCCCCGGCATCCAGAATCGCGGAAATCACATCCCCGTCAATGTCCATGGTAAGCATCACAACCTTGCAGTGAGGATATTTTTTCTTGATGGCGATAGTCGTTTCAAGGCCATTCATTACGGGCATTCGCATGTCCATAAGGATAATATCCGGTTGCTGTTTCAGCAGAAAGGCCATTACTTCTCCTCCAGTCAGTGCTTCTCCGATGATTTTGATGTCAGGTTCATTTTTAAGCAGAGATTTTATACCGTCCAGAAACATTTGATGGTCGTCAGCGATGAGTATTCGAATCATATTTTGTCAGGATTAAAATTGTATCGCAAGTTTAGCATTGTTTGCAGGGTTGGCATAATATGAAGCGTATTATTTCAATGGTTAAAAGTAAAATTTTTTCTTCAATATCAGATGGGCCAATGTCTTGGGCTTCCAAGAGTGGGAAAATATAACACATGCTTGATACCCAGACTCCAAATCTGTTCGTGGCTGGGTTTAATCATCCTCCCTCACTTCTCTTCCGGGCGACCGTTGAGCACGTGACCAGAAGTGAATCGCAATGTTCAGCAAATAATCTTTCAATACTTACTGAAACTTCAGATAAATATTTATATTTGCAACATGAATTACGAAGAAGGCAAAGAAAAGTTTATAGAGGCCTGGGGCACACTGGGATCAAGTTGGGGTATAAACCGCACGATGGCTTCGATACACGCCTTGCTGCTGATCTCGCCTGAACCGCTCAGCACCGAAGAAATAATGGCTGAACTGAATATCTCAAGGGGAAATGCCAACATGAATATACGTATGCTCATAGATTGGGGCATCGTATATAAGAAAATGAAAACCGGAGAGCGTAAAGAATATTTCGCCTCAGAAAAGGACATCTGGACCATCAGCAAACAGATTATCAGGGAGAGACGCAAACGGGAACTGGGCCCGATGCTGAAGGTGCTGGAAGAATTACACCAGGTTCCGGTAGAAGACAGCGCGAAAAGCCGTGAATTCAAGAAAATGACAAAGACACTTGAGCAGTTCGCAGGAAAAGCAGACAATGCCTTGGAGAAAATGATAAAGGCTGATGAACACTGGTTCCTGGGTTCTTTCCTGAATATTTTTAAGTAAAAATTTTGCCAAGTATTTTCAATTTATTCTGAAAGTTCAATACTAAAAATAAAAAAATGGAAACAATTATTTTAGGAAGGAAACCGAGGAAGACAGCGCCTTCAAACCGGGCAAAGTTGCTTCGCCATTACAATGAAGCCGGAATGGATTACCGCACGTGGAGTCGGGATTTCAACATGCATTTCGGATATTACAAGCCGGGTATGAACCCTCTGGACAGAAGAAAAATGCTTGAGCAAATGAATATGGAAGTGCTTCAAACCCTGGGACTACAGGGAGCCACAGGTTTGTGCATCCTGGACCTGGGTTGTGGGCTGGGTGCTACTGCAAGGACAGGTGCGAAGTCCTTTCCCGGAAATAACTTTCACGGAATTACGCTGGTAGACTGGCAGGTGCAAAAAGGTCGTGAGCTCATTAATAAACAAGGCCTTAGTGAAGCTGTAACGCTGCAGCGAGCAGATTATACGGCCACCCCTTTCCCGAATGGGTATGCAGATGCGACTTACGCCATTGAGAGTGCCTGCCATGATTCTTCGCCAAATAAAGAATGCTTTATTCAGGAAATGAGCCGGTTGCTAAAGCCGGACGGCCGATTTGCCATTGCTGATGCATTTCTCAAGACTCCCGAAGCCCAGTTTCATCCATTGTTGTATAAGGCCTACAATAAGATCTGTGATCACTGGGCTGTTCCTGGCATGGCTCAAATTAACCGCTTTGAAAAGCTGCTGAGAAAATATGACCTGACTGATATCTGCATAAAAGAAATCTCCCTGAACATTGCTCCGAGCGTACTTCATGCTCCTGCATTGGTCATCTGGTTTCTTATAAAAAACCTGCTAAAAGGTAAACTTCCTGGACCCACCACCCTTCAGCATTTAGAAGCTTGTTTGCTCAGCCCATTGATGGGACTTGCCCGCAAAAATTTCGGCTATTTCATTATCACAGGAAAAAAATTACACTGAGATGATAGCTTCCTTTCGCGTCAACACGATTAAAACCCTGGCCGTATTCACCGGCTTGGCGACTACTATCCTATTTTCACTTATCGCTATTTATGGCTTTGGTGACTATGGTTTTGCACTTTTTATAGTTCTTCCCTTTGTTTCCGGCTTTATTTCCGTTGTGGTGTACAGTTGGCCACAGCAAAGATCCATGAAGGAATGTGTGAGCATTGGGTTTCTCACGATTGGTATGGCGGGTTTTGTTCTATTCATCTTTGCCATTGAAGGGTTGATATGCCTGGTTATGGCTTCCCCTCTTCTTATTTTTCTGTGCTGGCTTGGCAGCATCAGTGGCTTTTGGTTGCAGCAATGGAGACATAGCCGGAAGTTACTTATGATCTTGCCTATTTGGCTAATAATACCAGCTACAATGGTAGTGGAGAATACACACCCACTTCCCTATCCGGAATATGCCGTGACTTCGCATGTATTGATTGATGCGACAACAGAGGAGGTTTGGGAAAACGTCATTGAATTTCCTGAGATAGGAAAACCTGATGAATGGCTATTCAGGGCAGGAATTGCATATCCCCTGAATGCCAGAATAGAAGGAGAAGGTGATGGAGCGATCCGCTATTGCAACTTTACCACCGGCAGTTTTGTCGAGCCCATAACCACCTGGAAAGTCAATGAAGTACTGGCCTTTGATGTGACAGAACAACCCGCTCCAATGCAGGAACTAAGTTTCCTGGCAATACATCCGCCACACCTGAACGGACATTTTCAATCCAGCCGTGGCCAATTTACGCTGACTAAAGTCTCGGCCAACCGTACGCTGTTGACTGGAACAACCTGGTATACATATCGCATCCGCCCTCAATTCTATTGGCACCTTTGGAGCGATTATATTATTCATAAAATCCACCTGCGCGTGCTAAGCCATATCCAGCACCAATCTGAGAACTAAAAAGGCATTAAAAAAGGGACACTGCGATCAGCCTCCCTTTATCATTTCATTGAATTACTCCAGCTATTTTTTCTCGAAATCCAGTGCAGCAGAGTTCAGACAATAGCGCAAGCCAGTAGGCTTTGGTCCGTCCTCAAATACATGTCCCAGATGAGAGCCACAACGGTTACATCTCACTTCTTCTCTCACCATGCCCAAGTTATAGTCCTTTTTAACCTGCACGTTTTCCTGTTCAACAGGTTTAAAGAAGCTTGGCCAGCCCGTTCCAGATTCAAATTTGGCCTCAGAATCAAAAAGGGGCAAACCACAGGCTACACATTTATAGAGACCTTTTTCGTGATTATCCCAATATTCATTTTTAAAAGGAGGCTCGGTTCCGCCCTGTCGTGTAATCTTGTATTGCTCAGGTGTCAGCACTTTCTTCCATTCATCTTCCGATTTTACAACGGTATCCTTCATGTCATAATTTTTGATTGAGTAAGTATTCTCCTGAGTTTCCTTGTTAACAACTGCTGATGCAGGAAGTTCTTCACTGTCCAGATCTCTGTACACTTTGTTGCCATCGCATCCGATCAAAATGAGACTAAAAAAAATAAAAAGGGCGGATATTTTCAATATATACATAAACAGGCTAATTCTGAATTAAAAATGGAAGTCAAAATTCTATGCCGAAATTGATAAACAGAGTTTTGAAAAGGCTTGCGTATATGTGTAAAAATTCAAAATGAGAAAAAAGAATGACCTTCTTATTCAACAATAGCGTGGCTATTCCGGGCGGCCAAGCCAACGGCCATCATGATCATGTAAGGAATCCTCCTCAAATTTCGGATCCACTTCTGGCTCATAATCCGGATTACTAAGTTCATTGAGATCCGGTTGTCCTGCATCTACCCAGGCCGTGTACCAATAGCTGCCAATAGCCACGATTGCCTTTCTCAGCCTTCGCTCTACCATTCCATCCAACCTCTTGTGGTACGCTTCACTATATTCTCTCGAATACACTTTGATTATCCGCGCACCTCTTTGCTCAAAAGAATATTTCTGATCCGGTGGGAATTCCTCATTTAACTGCCTTTCAAATCCCAGTACAGAATCTAAAGCCCGATGGCTTTCCAGCACTGCCCCCCACGCTGCTTCAAGTGGATCTTCTATATATCTGGCTTTGCCTGCAAAATAATCATAGTTATCTCCAAATAATTCTGGTAGTCTTGATTCCCACAAGCCATGTATTCCAACCTGTCCGGTCAATTGGCCATTATAGTTTTCCGTGGTGTGCAAAGGCACATGAGCATCTGCAACATAATGCCCAAGGTCAGCAGAGATTCGTAAGATGCGCTTCTGATCATTTTCCTTGAAAGCTTTTACGAGGCTGTAATAACTCCAATGAATGATCCATGGCACAATGCCATAGGCATTCAGTGTATCGGCTGAATATTTAGCCACCGCACTATCATATTTATGCGGAAATGAATCGAAAGGAAATGTGCCGTAATGATCAAGATCAATGTAATGCCGGGGAGCTTCTGATTCACTAACGAAACGTCTCTTATCAGCATCTACTGCGTGCTCTGAAACATAGTTCACCCAACTTTTATAGAATGGCAACATTTCGTAAGGCAAGGTAAACACAGCTACCTGATTTGCCTTTTTATGAGCCCAAAAGCCCCAAGAGTAGAGACTTGATGCGATGCACAAGCTGAGCCCGGTAAATAATATAAAGTATGAAGTCCGCATAAAATATTAAAGGCTCCACGAATATACTTCGTGGAGCCTTTAAACCTATACTCTCTAAGCTTACGCTATATTAATACTGCCAGAGGTCGTGTTCCCACTGGAACAACTCACTTTTAATTTTTTCAGATTCAAGTAAGGCCGCAAACGGGTCGTTCTTGAACTCTTCAAAATCCTTAATAGAATAATCGAATTCATTCGGCTCACGTACTATATAGCTGCTGAAAAGCCTCATCTCAAAAAAATCATAATAAGTTAAACGGGCAGCATCATTATGACGATTGAATATCTCATAATTCACAAGATAGTCCCGAAGCTCATCCCATTTCAACCAGAATAAAGGCTGCTCAGGCAGTTCTGCACCTTCGATCTCAGGTTTAAATATTGGCGCTATACCAATAATGCGAGAGAAAAACAATCCACTTTGTTTGTCAAAGATCCAATCTTCCATCATCCTGAACTTTATAATTTTTTCAGGCTGGTAAGGATTATATACAATCGAATCTATGTAATAGTATGGATCATCGGGGTCTGGATATATCTGCACTACCGACTCGGAGCCTCCTCTTTCCAGAACTTCTTCAGGAGTAAAAATAGAAGACAATGAGTCATTGCGATATGCTGTCAGACTTCCATCCGTTGCAGCAGAATAAACAATCTTGTTCAAGGGATTCTTCGGCCACTTTAAAGGCAAATTCTTCTTTTCCCGCGTATCAATAATACGCTCAATACGCTTGGACCATACAGCATCTGCCTCCCGAACATATCGGAATGGAATAGCTCTTCTTTCCTTTACCGCTTTCTTTTTATAGGTAAAGTCAAAGTAGTCAATTTGCGCATAGCCATCTGTTGATACCAACCCAGTTAGCATCAAAATGCAGAATACCTTTAAAATGTAGTTCCTCATAATATGTTCTTCTTATCTAACCTGTAAAACGATTCCGTTATCCAGCCTTTTTTCACCAACTCCGGCTGCTGCGGCATAGATATCTGTAACGATGATCTGATCACCCGGCCGTGCTTGTCCAAAAAAGGTTTTCATGCGTGAAGTAATGCGCCAGTCGTTAGACTTATCCATTAACATGTCTCCATTACGCGGCTGATAAATCAAAGTAAACCGCTGAACTCTAAAGTTTAATCCTTCAAACGCGAAGCCTTCTCCCAAATGGGAAATAATACCTTGCTGAGCACCAAGTTCTGCTTTGGTAATGGCTCCACTGGCTTTATTTCCAAAGTATGCAGTAGGTGCAGGAACCGGACGAATTCTGTATGTTGCAGAACCCATGGTCATGCTCCTCCCGTCCCCGGTTTGAACAGATGCAGAAATTGTTGTCGTCCGATCTTCCTTACTTCTTCCGCCCGTTACCTTAGCGATGTATCTACCATTCGATCCACTTAGTGTACCTCTGGACATACTCGCCCTGATCTTGTCAGGGGGGAAACCAGGAACAGAAATAGAGATAGGGTTCTCCAATCCGATATACAGCACATTCATGGCATCAGCTGAAATTGTAGCACTACCTTTAAATACCTGAATAGTAGTTTCAAAAGTATCTACTTTCTCCTCACCTTTCGCTCCTTTATAAGTGATCGTACCTTGGATGGTCTTAATACCCTCTGAACTGGGCTTCGCTATATATTTAGCGCTTCCGCCTGATACTTCTACCGGCTCTCCATTCACCTCGACTTTGAATTCCTGGGTACTGCTATACGCACCCATTTGTATATCTGCAGTAAATTCCTCACCAAGCATTACAAAATTTGAAGAGGTTCTTACCATAGGCTGAACCACATCAAAATTGATAATATCACCTTTTATGCTTTTGAACAAATAATTGATCAATTCTCCTTCGGCATTTCTCACGTCATTTTGAAGCTTTGCAAGCATTGTGATTGCTGCAGTCAGAGGAACATCTCTAAACATTTCACCTTGCCAGGTTTCCTTTTCTCCTGGAATCTTAGGATCTACAGCATCCAAAGGAATGGTAACTTCCGTCTGAGGTACCACAGAAAAATATTTTTGCCGTGTCTCCAGAACCTTCTGTTTCAGTTCCTTTCCAAGCGATCCTTCAGCAAGTTCACGCGTTGCTATATCCAGGTTCTTTTCATCTTCAATCCGGTTTTCATTTTCCGGATCCCGACCACCACCTTCTTTGATCATGTCTTGCTTAATCTTTTCAATGTATGTGTATAGCTCATTGCTATATTCTCTGACCTTTTCAGCCTTTTCCTTTATAGGCTGCACCCTTTCCGGGTCATCCTTAAGTTGTTGCTCAAAGGCCTGATAAATATCAGCATTCTTGCTTTCATAAGTGCTGGTGGTTCTTTCCAGACCATTATTTACAAGATTGAAAGCTCTTAATACCTCGGCCGAAACATTCATGGCCAAAAGAGCCGTGAGTACAAGGTACATCATATTAATCATTTGCTGCCGTAATGGCGGCACTTTTCCTACTGCCATAGTTTTCCTCTATTATTGGTTGTAAAAAATTAAAGAATAATTGTGGGTAAGAAAAGATTATTCCGACCTGGGAGGCGCCATGGCTGATAACATATTGCCATATACCGCATTCAGGCTCGAAAGATTCTTATTCAACTTATGGATCTCCGTCTTCAGGTGTGATGCAGTATCTTCTGAATCAGAAAGATTTTCAATTGTTTTACCAAGGCTGCCATAGAAATTACCCATTGCCTGGATATGTTTATTTGACTCCTGAAGCTCCATTTCATACACTTGATTCAGTTGTGCTAGCTTTTGAGTTACTGCAGTAACCTGACTGTTGTACTCTTTAGAGGCATCACCTGTATCACCTAAACTATTAATCGCCTCAATCGCACGACTATAAGATGAATTTACTTTCTGGATACTATCCGCAGCTTCATTTACTCGCTGAGTATACGTATCTGTTGCTAATGCCGCATCACTCACATTAGACATCCTGGATACATTTTCCGAGAGTGATTTTAGCCCATCTCCCAACTTGTTAATTGTATCCTGCTCAATTCTCGCTTCATCAAGCATTTTATCCAGTTCAGAAGTGAGTGACTTTCCTTTGGCGTCCTTAGCTTCTTTTCTCGCGTCCATTCCAGCAAGTTCCGGGTAAACCAAAGTCCAGTCCGGATCTTCACGAACGGGTTCAAACGCAGAAATGAAAAATATAAGGGCTTCGGTAGTAAGACCAACTCCCAACATCAAACCGGCAAATGGAAGGTGAAGAATCTTGAACATCGCGCCAAGGATTACCACACCTGCACCAATACCATAAATTCGGGCCATTGCAATTTTGAAGGCCTTACTGTTAAAAAAATTACCTGCTTTTGCCATTTGTTAGCTAGTTTTAGTTGTTAATGAATTAGAAAACGATTAGGTAAAGTAAAAAATTGTTGTCCCCCTGGAGAATCAGGTGAAACTATTTGTCTTTATTAGAGCGCCCCATATAGGTCATTACGCTTCTAAAGCCTACGTAGGACTTCGCAGTATCCTGAAATTCGTGGGAACGCGATCCTACCTGAATATAAAATGCTATATCTTTCCATGAACCGCCACGAATCACCTTGCGTTTCAATGCATCAGGATCAGTATCTTCAGCATCATAGCGAAAATCAGGATTCAAATCGTCTATTGTAGAATAGATGGATTCATCGTATGCACTTGATGTCCATTCTGATACATTTCCTGCCATGCAGTAAAGGCCATAGTCATTCGGAAAATAGGACAGCACCTTGACCGGATAAAGCCCTCCATCCTCAATATAATTGCCCCTCAAGGGTTTGAAGTTCGCAAGGAAACATCCTTTACTATTTCTTACATACGGCCCACCCCATGGATACTGGCTCAGTTCGCGATTGCCTCTTGCAGCATATTCCCATTCGGCTTCTGTGGGAAGACGGAAAGGGTTTACAATCGGTTCACCACCGCCTTCATAGTAGGAGTTAAGATATGCGGTCCGCCAGGCATTGAATGCATTGGCTTGTTTCCAGGAAACCCCGACAACAGGATAATTGTCATAGGCAGGATGCCAAAAATACGCCTGCGCCATTGGTTCATTAAAAGAATAAGTAAAATCCCTTACGAATGCTAAAGTATCAGGATAGACTGGAATTTCTTCCTCGATCTGAAATTCATTACGCGGTCTTGGGTTTTCCAAATACTTCCTTTTTGCCGCCTCCTGAATATCAAACCAGGTCCATGAGAAAATGAGTTTTCTGGTATCAAAAAGATTCGTTTTGATAACACGGTCATTTCCCTGATAAAACATGTCATACAACATATCGGCAATGTCAGGATCGGAATAATCAATTCTATTGGTTTCTCTCCAGTCAATCCTTTCATTTTCCTCGCCTTCATTGATAAGGTATTCGCCACCCATCGTTTTAGCTGCGATTGAATCCCGTACATAATACACAAATTGACGGTATTCATTATTGCTGATTTCGGTATCGTCCATATAAAAGGCCTGAACCGTAACCTGCTTTTGACGTGCAGTGATCGTTGACATGATGTCCTGATCGCTCAGCCCCATATGAAAAGATCCGGTAGGAATATAGACGGTACCATAAGGTTGTGGATGGAACCAGGGACTTCTGCCCTGAACACCTGTTAAATCTCCACTTCCGCCATTCAGTCCGCATCCTGTAAAGAATGCCACACCGATTCCAAGTAATAAAGTTGTGATCCACCTATTCATCATAAGCTCCAAATTTTCTTCCTTCTTCACGTAAAAATAATATCAATCTTAAGTTTTACCCTGAGTAGTTTTGACATAGCAAAGGAAACGCTTTACCAAATGTCATTATTGCCAATATCTATACTTTCTTACAAATGTCGGGAGTCAAACCGCTTTTCAGTAACCTCAACAAACTTGAGCTTGAAGCAATAATTGACGAATATTTCATGGGTCCCGGCAAACTGAATAAGTTCAGATGTTGTGATGTCGTAAGAATATCCTGCCCGTAAATTATCATTAATGTACATTCCTAATAGCAATGAAATTGCATCAGAAGACCTGTAGTTTAATCCGCCCCAGTACCTCTGATCCAAAAGAAGGTTGACATTAATATCAGCCTGTAAACTACCCTGACGTTTTAACAAGATATTTGGCTGAATATCCAAACGTCCTCCGGTGCGAAAATTATAACCTCCGGAAAGATAAAAACTCCTGATTAATCTGTAATCCGCACCTGCAATGGTTGTCCATTGAAATTTGCTTTGCAACAAATGTAGTGCCGATAAGCCTACATAATAATCCTCATTCCGCAAATAAACGCCCAGTCCCACATCCGGTACAAGATCACTTATTCCTGATGCCGGAACTAGAGGATCATTAGCTGTAATTGGTCTGAACTCACCATCCAGGGATTTCTGGAAAAGTCCTGCATTGAATCCTCCACTTATGGTTCCGATATCCAAATCATATTGATAATTAGCTGCGAACATCAGGCTCAATGATCGCTCAAAAACATGACCATCATTATAAATATCAAGGCCTAATCCGATCTTGTGATCTTTAAGAATAGTTAGGGGACTGTGAATATTAAAGGATTGCGTAACGGGGGCAGTTTCATCATCCGGCCCTGTCAAAGACGTCCATTGGTTGTGATAGACCAGATTGGCACATATTGCGTCTTTTGCCCCGGCATACGCAGGGTTATAGACGAGCTTGTTGAACATGTAGTGAGTAAAATATGGATCTTGCTGAGCTGCGGTTTCAATACTAAAGAAAAGCAAGATCAGAAGAAAGGGGTAGGTCTTCTTCATTCTATGTTGTGCTTGAGTTTTGGAAGGGTCAAATAAATGAAAAACCCACTAATAAAACAAGAGATGCCAATTAAAAAGTATGATTTCTCATACATCAGGTGTCTCTTTAAGATCAGAAACGCTACTTATTAACATTTCGTATGTACTGCTCCAGCGCCATTTTCATCGAGGGTGCTTCAAGCGTGGGTGCTTCTATGTTGAGACTGAGCCCTGCATTCTTCACTGCTTGACAAGTTGAGGGTCCAAATGCCGCTATGCGGGTAGAGTTCTGTTTAAAATCAGGAAAATTTTCAAACAACGACTTGATTCCTGAGGGACTGAAAAAAGCGATCACATCATAATTCACATCGGTTAAATCAGAAAGATCGCTTGATATGGTTTTATAGAGCACCGCTTCCGAGAATTTGAACTTGTTTTTTCTCAGAAATTCGGGAATCTCATTGGAACAGATATTTGACCGGGGAAAAAGAAATCTTTCTGCTTTGTGTTTCAACAAAATATCCAGAAGATCTTTATCCTTGGATTTTGGAAAGAAAACCTTTCTCTTGCGGTACGTAATAAACTTCTGAAGGTAAAGGGCAATCGCCTCTGATATGCAAAAATATTTTAGATCCGCAGATACTTCATGCCTGGTTTCTTCGCAGATCCTGAAAAAATTTTCGATCGCAGTTTTACTGGTCATAACAACCCCGGTATGGCCTACAACGGACACTTTCTCCTTTCTGAACTCTCTGGCAGGTACTGACTCTACATAGATGAATGGTCGAAAATCGATTTTCACTTTGTACTTGTCTGCGAGATCGAAATATGGTGATTGAGAACCGTTTGGTTCAGGTTGAGAAATTAAAATGCTCTTTACCCTCATATAATTTCAGCACTTATCAAGTTAGGTTGCAGAAATCCTTTAAATACAACTAAATACGGGGTGATTTCTACGGTGCAAAGATAGAAAAAGAAGTACAAGTTCCCATAAGTATAGTGTGTCCGCATCAGGGAGAAAATCCTTATCAACCTGTAAATGAATACAATTACAACAAGAACTGAGGCAATAGCCAGTAGTTCCGCCTCCCCGAAAAGGGTAAAATATGAAGCGGCCAACAACGGCAGCAAAGCCAAACCAAGGCTCTTGTTAAACAACAAAATTTCATGAAGATGAATGTTCGTGGTTTCAGAGGGAAAAAATATAATCCGGAAAAATATAATCAGGATAATCCTTGACAGGTAGAATACCACCACCAGGAGAAAAAGCCAGATCAACCTTTCAAAAGACTGGTTACCTACCAACCGGAAAAGCAGGAGCGCTACGCAGGATACGTAAATAATATCCAGCGCAACGGTGCTGAACCTCAAACCCAGCCGTCCATCATTAAGCAGCATCATCGAATGTCGTGCGCTGCTTACTCCGCGCAGCAGTCCCGAAATGAGGTCGGGGCTTGTGACCCGGACAATTGCGAAAAGTGCTGCCAATACCAAAAATAACAGAAACAAAAGACCATCAAGTGGTTGTGAAGCATTTCTTACTGTGGCTTCACCAATCTGTCTGATTGAATTTAAAAAGATGAATAGTTGTGAGTCCAACATCTATAGCTATGGTTGCATGATCATCTGGGCATCATCCATTAAACTCTAAATTTCTATTTTTCAATTCCATATTCTATTTCCACGCGGAAATATTCATCAATAACTCCAAGCTTTTTTATAAGGGACTTAGTGAGCTTTACGCGGGTATTTACTTCCGAATTGGGCAAGCCGCCAACTACCTTCACAAACGCAGAACGGCCATTCATGAGATTCGTAACCTGCAGTACCGTACCTGCCGGAGCTGAGGCATGCAGTGCAAGGAATTTATTGCTGATCAGGCTGCCATCATCTATCCATCCGGCTATTGCATTTTCCTCCACACGGGTCCAATAATGACCCTGAAATTCCTTCTCTTCTCTAGCAGCCGATTGAATAGCACCGTGAACCTCTTCGTAATCATTATCTCCTTTCACTATCAGAGGTGCTCTGGGAATGGAAGGTATAGCTGTATCGGCTGAATCCATTGCTATTGGTACCAAAATTCGTCCTTCTTCAGGAAAGAGGTACAGGCGCTGGCCAAGGTGAATCGTATCTGAAGAAAGTGCATTCCAGCTTTTCAGTTGCTCCACTGCTACCTTATAATTACGGGAAATGCTGTACAGCGTTTCCTCTTCTGCAACGACATGCTCTATCGCGCCTATTGGCAGCAATTCTTTCGCTTCGCTTTTTTCCTGATTCTTCATAACCGGCACAAAAACTATTGCGCCCAAAGGAATGACTTCACCCAGATCAGGATTCGCATCGCGAATAGCAGCAACAGGCACATTATAGATTCTGCTTATGGCAAAATAACCCTCCGCAGCCTGCACCTCATGTATAATATACTCTTTGCCATTGACCACCTTCAGGCCCAACGAATCCGGAGGTGAGCTATGTACATTTAAAAAAACGGTCAGGTTGAACAGTAAGATCAGGCAGGTTCTCATTCGATGCAATTAAAACAGACAAATAATTCTTTGCAAAATTCTATTTTAATAACGGCTATCCGATAAAAAATCTGCCTCTTGTTCACAACTTTCTATTCAGGTTGATGCCTGAACCTGTCGCGCCTGTATAAAAACTTAATATGATGTGATCGAATAATCTTCAAGGCAGCTCGTTTCTTCTCATCTGCTACCGATTTCCACGTATCAATTTCTAAGCTTTAAATATAAAATTATGTAATGCAGTGATCAACTTTTGACTTTAGATTCAAACTCCTTTGGAAGCTTCAGGCTTTTGCTCCTGCGACCCCCCCTGTATTTCAAGCTGTTTCTTCAGAGCTTCCAGAATCTTAATTTTTATCTTGTAATTTAAAATTAACTCGTCAATAATCTGCTCGTCTGCACCATTCGCAGTTATCTCTGCCATCAGATCTTTATATAATGAGTCAACGCGCTTATAATGATTCTTATACTCCTTCGATTCAGGATGCTGATCCCATGCATATTGCTGATCACCAGCGTTATTCGCAATATAGCTCATCCTGTAAATATGATAGTCAGCCGAAGTTTCCGGTCTGAGATCGCTTTGAGCAACAGCCGCGACAATGCCTTTGCGCTTCTCATCCTCCCATGTCCCGGATAGGAAGAATGTGGCAGCAACCACCCCCAGTAGGAATACCGCCACCATGCGCATCTGGCTTTGCCTAACATTGCCTTCGGAATTGTAGCAAGCTGACTTTTCGTTTGTCCCGGAAGAATCCAGGTTCGCACCGGTTCTTTTCCCTGAATTTGCAAAATTGTTCATGGCTGTCTGATTTTATCGTAGGTCAAATTTATCTTTTACCTTTCATAATTGGCGTTCTGTACCTGTATTTAACATTTGAGGTTGAACGACCTGATTCCTTAGCAGACGACATTTAGGCTAAAAAGGTTACTGAGAAAAAGACATCAATGGCCAAATCATCTTCTGTGCGGAAAATTACCGCACAAAAAAGCCGGCAGCGAAGGATCGGAGCCGGCTCTTTAAATTAATGCAAATGCACGTCAGCAATAGGATTCGTAGGCATGCGCAAGGTTTTGTGCGATAAGCGCAGCAGGACGGCCTTCTATCTGGTGGCGTTCCAGCATGTGTACCAACTTACCATTTCTGAAAAGCGCAATGCTGGGACTGGATGGCGGGTAAGGCAAAAGAAATTCGCGCGCCTTCTGGGTGGCCTCAGTATCCACTCCCGCAAAAACGGTAACGAGCCGCTCAGGCTTTTTATCGCTCTGAGACAGAGACATTTTAACACCGGGACGTGCATTTCCGGCAGCACAGCCGCACACTGAATTTACCACCAGCAACACGGTTCCCTCTTGTTCTTCAAGCACATTATCCACTTCTTCTGCTGAGGTAAGGTCCTCAAAACCTGAAGAAGTCAGGTCCAATTTCATCGGTTCAACTAATTCTGCAGGATACATATTTTCTACAATTTTAAAATTTGAAGTTTAAATTAAACAAGAACTCAATTCTTAAAAAAATTACATGAAACCGAGCTGAAGCCTTGCTACATCGCTCATCATGTCTTTGTCCCAGGGAGGATCAAAAGTGATTTCAATATCGCACTCGCTTACATCATGGATGCGCTCAATTTTGTCTTTGATTTCCGCAGGGAGCGTTTCAATGGCCGGGCAGTTGGGAGCCGTCACCGTCATCAGTACATGTACATGATTATTCTCCTTCACCTGGATATCGTAGATCAACCCAAGTTCGTAAACGTCTACCGGAATTTCAGGATCGTAGCAGGTTCTCAGCACATCCATCACCTGGTCCCGTACAGAAACCTCCTCTGCTGCTGTCTTGTCCTCTAGTCTTTCTTCTTTCATCATTTCTGTGTTTTCTGAGTTAAATGAGCCATGGCATCAAGTTTCATCTGCCGAATCATGGCGTTAAGTCCGTTTGACCGCTGCTGGCTGAGATGCGAACGCAAATTTATCTTATCCACAAAATTAAGTTCTGCCGCTACAACCTCCTCTGGCCGATGGCCTGAAAGCACGCGGATAAGCAAGGCGATAATGCCTTTGGTTATTACCGAATTGCTATCTGCTTCAAAATAAATGCGTTCGTCATTGTTCATATAGCTGCGAAGCCAGACAGTGCTCTGGCATCCTTTCACCACGTGCGCTTCGTTCTTAAAGGCTTCAGGAAACTCCGGCAGCTTTTTTCCCAGGTCAATGATGTATTCATATTGCATCATTGGCTCATCAAAAAGCTGGAACTCTTCTGTGATCTCCTCTTGTATTTGAGCAATGCCGGCCATTCTGTTTTTTTATTCCTAACTTATTTTTTATTGAATTATATTGATCTTGAAGTATTTAATTTTAAAATAACTAAATCCATTACCTCAATTTTTTTATTTTTCCGGCAATAGTCAGAGATCCTCTCTCACCGCAACATCTCAACCGCCCTTTTCACTCCTGCCACCAGGGCATCAATCTCCTCCTTTGTATTATACATAGCGAATGAAGCCCGGCAAGTACCGGCTATGTCAAACCTCTTCATCAGAGGCTGTGTACAATGGTGGCCGGTACGGATCGCAATTCCCAGTTTATCCAGTACAACACCAATATCATAAGGATGGATTTTATCCACAAGAAATGAAATGGCGCCTGCCTTTCTGGCAGCAGTTCCGATAAATCGCATTCCTTCGATCTCTCCGAGCCGCTGATGTCCATATTCCAGCAATTCCTGCTCATGGGTTCCAATGCTATCATATCCAATTTGCCTGATGTAACGTAGCGCCTCCGCCATCGCAATTCCCCCACAAATGTTGGGTGTTCCTGCCTCAAACTTATAGGGTAACTCGTTGTAGGTGGTTTTCTCAAAAGTTACGGATTGGATCATTTCTCCCCCACCCTGATACGGCTGCATTTTCTCAAGCAGGGCCTGCTTTCCATACAGCACTCCGATCCCTGTAGGACCATAAGCTTTATGGCCTGAAAATGCGAAAAAGTCACAATCCAGTTTCTTCACATCCACCGCCATGTGGGGAATAGCCTGAGCGCCATCAATCATCACCGGCACATCCAGAGCATGGGCTGCTTCTATTATTTCCTCTACCGGATTGATCGTTCCCAGGGCATTGGAAATATATACAACTGACACTAGCCGGGTTCTCTCATTCAGCAGCTTATGGAATGCTTCCATATCCAACTCCCCTGCATCATTTACCGGAATAATTTTCAGGTGTGCCTGCTTCTGTTCACAGAGCATTTGCCAGGGAACAATGTTGGAATGATGCTCCATTGTGGAGATAATGATCTCATCCCCGGCTTTTATATTTTCACGACCCCAGGCCTGGGCCACCAGATTCACAGCCTCAGTCGTTCCTCGTAAAAAATTAATTTCCTGCGGCTTAGCATTGATAAAATCAGCGATATAGCTTCGGGCGTTCTCATACTCGTTGGTGGCTTTTTCACTCAGATAATGTACACCGCGATGAATGTTACTGTTGTACTCCGAATAATATTTCCGAATGGCTTCCAGTACTTGTTGTGGCTTCTGAGAGGTAGCCGCATTATCCAGATAAACTAGCGGATTGCCATATACCTGTTGGCTCAGTATTGGAAAATTTTTACGAATCTCCTGGATATTAATGACTTCAGTTGCTACCGCCTTCATTTTTGCTTTTTAATTCTTAATGAGGACCTTTCAATTTCTCTTATAGATGCCAAACCCTCCAGGAGTTCAGTACCCTGGAGGGTTAGTTCTTATAGCTCAGATTTCGGTTGATCGAGCCTTTCATGCACCCACTCATTAATTCGATCCTTCAACGATGCAATTTTCACCTGTTCAACAATATCATTCACAAATGCCAGATTCAATAATGCCTTTGCCTGCAATCTATCAATTCCCCGTGTCTGCAGATAGAATACCGCATCCTCATCCTGCTGGCCCATTGTCGCTCCATGTGAACATTTTACATCATCTGCATAGATCTCCAACTGGGGTTTGGAATTGATGCTGGCTGCATCACTCATCAAAATATTCTTGTTGCTCTGAAATGCATTTGTTTTTTGTGCAGCGGGTTCCACAATGATTCGCCCATCAAAAACACCAACGCTCCTGTCAAACAACACACCTTTATACAACTGATTGCTGAAACAGCCCGGACTCGCATGGGTTACTAGGCTGTGATTATCTACGTGCTGTTTATCTCTGGTTATAAATAATCCAAAGAACCTGGAATTGCATCCTTCGCCATTCAGTTTAATATCAATATTGTTTCGCGTCAGCCTTCCCCCCAGGGTGATGGTGTTAGAAGCAAAAGTGCTGTTTCTTTCCTGGTGAACTTTTGTCGTCCCGATATGATAGGAGCTTTCATTCTCGTGCTGTATCTTGTAATAGTCTACGTTAGCCCCCTCTGCCATATCAAATTCTGTAAAAATATTGGTACACGCCTGCTGCGGTGTAATAGAGTGAAAGCTCTCTACCAAGGTTACCTGGCTATTGCCGCCTACCTTGATAATGGTTCGTGGCTGGGCAAGTGCCGGACCATCCTCATGGCTGTTAATGTATAGCAGATGTACCGGCTTTTCAATATTCTTTCCGTCCGGTACATGGATGTAGGCTCCTTCTATCGCATAGGCCGTATTCAGGAGGATAAAAGCTTCATTCCCTTCAGATCCGGCTTTGAAGTGTTCCTCAATTCGCTCCGGATTCTCTTCTGCCGCATCTGACAAAGGTTTTACGGTAACGTGCGCTGTATCTTTTATAACCGAAAGTTTTGGAGAAAACCAACCATTTAGGAATACCAGCCGGTCAGCATCCGCTTCAGGGATGAAAAATTCCCGGATATCCTCCAGGGTAATATCCTCATCGTGTACTGCAGTAACAGGCTGAAAATCCTGCTCCAGAAGTGTGCGCAGATTGGTATATTTCCATTCTTCCTGCCGGGGGTTTGGAAATCCAATGGCCTCAAATCTTTTTAGTGCAGATCTCCGCAAACTATGGATATGTGTGCGTGCCTGGCCATTCAGTTGTTTTTCCAGGTCATAAAACCTGGCCACCAACCGCTCCTTCAGTCCTGTTTTTTCTTCAGTATTTATCATAAGTCCTCATTCTGCGTTTAGGCTGCAACTTCATTCCTGATCCAGTCATAGCCATGCTCTTCAAGCTCCAGTGCCAATTCTTTCCCGCCTGATTTCACGATCTTCCCATCAAAAAGCACATGCACAAAATCCGGGGTGATATAGTTGAGCAATCGCTGATAATGGGTGATAATTAAAAATGCATTCTTCTCTGTTCTGAGTTTGTTTACCCCATTGGCCACCACGCGCAGGGCATCTATATCCAGTCCTGAATCTGTTTCATCTAATACCCCTAAAACAGGTTCCAGCATGGCCATCTGAAATATTTCATTGCGCTTTTTCTCGCCACCTGAAAAGCCTTCATTCAGCGAGCGCTTCATCATTTTCTCATCCATTTCTACCAGCTTCATTTTTTCCTTCATTCTTTTAAGGAATTGCATGGCATCCATCGGCTCTTGTCCTTTATGCTTGCGCACTGCGTTTACAGCCGTTTTGAGGAAATTAGTAACGCTGACACCGGGAATTTCTACAGGATATTGGAATGCAAGGAATACTCCTTCACGTGCCCGTTCTTCTGCGCTCATTTCCAGCAGGTCTTTGCCTGCAAATTCCACAGATCCCTGGGTGACTTCAAAATTCTCGTTGCCCGCGAGCACGGCAGCCAACGTGCTTTTGCCGGAACCATTCGGTCCCATTACCGCATGTATTTCGCCCGGCCTGATCTCCAGATCGAGGCCTTTGAGAATTTCTTTATCCTCAACTTTAGCGTGTAGATTTTTTATTTTGATCATTCTTAAATTTTCCGTTTTTTAAAAACCTGAATAATTTTTTGTCAAACTTTTAAAGTTGTATTTAGTCCGGAGAAGCTTCCATTCGTGGTCAGCACCTTTGACATCTTCTGCAGATCATAAACGCTGATCTCTGTAGAACTACCAAAATCAGATCTTTATCCTACTGAACCTTCCAGGCTGATAGCCAATAGTTTTTGTGCTTCAACGGCAAACTCCATCGGGAGCTGGTTGATCACCTCCTTGCAATACCCATTTACGATTAATGCTACTGCCTCTTCGGTATCAATTCCTCGCTGGTTACAGTAAAACAGGATGTCCTCCCCAATTTTAGAGGTGGTTGCTTCGTGCTCTATGTGGGCTGATTTATTGGCAATCTCCAGATAAGGAAAAGTATGTGCCCCACATTTATCGCCCAGAAGCATACTGTCGCACTGGCTGAAATTGCGGGCATTTTCCGCTCTTGGAAGCACCTTTACCAATCCACGATAACTGTTGCTGCTTCTGCCTGCAGATATGCCTTTCGATATGATGATGCTTTTGGTATTCTTGCCCACGTGCGTCATCTTGGTTCCTGTATCAGCCTGCTGGTGGTTATTGGTCAATGCCACAGAATAAAACTCTCCAACCGAATAATCGCCTTTCAGGATGACGCTGGGATATTTCCAGGTAATGGCGCTGCCCGTTTCCACTTGTGTCCAGCTTATCTTACTGTTATCTCCCATGCAGATTCCGCGCTTGGTAACAAAATTATAGATGCCACCCTTGCCCTCCTTATTACCCGGATACCAGTTTTGAACCGTACTGTATTTGATCTCCGCGTCTTTGTGCGCGATCAACTCAACCACTGCTGCATGAAGCTGATTCTCATCGCGCATCGGAGCGGTGCAACCTTCAAGATAGCTGACGTAGCTACCCTCATCCGCAATGATCAGGGTCCGTTCGAATTGCCCGGTATTACTGGCGTTGATGCGGAAATAGGTGCTCAATTCCATAGGGCAGCGAACGCCTTTGGGAACGTATACAAAAGAACCATCGCTGAATACTGCTGAATTGAGGCTGGCGTAAAAATTATCATTGGCCGGTACTACCGTTCCAAGATATTTACGCACCAGTTCAGGATAATCGCGAACTGCCTCGCTCATGGAACAGAATATCACGCCCATTTCCTTAAGCTTGCCTTTAAATGTTGTCGCGATGGACACACTGTCCAGCACAGCATCCACAGCCACACCAGCCAGCGCTTTTTGCTCGTCCAGCGGGATTCCAAGCTTTTTGAACGTTTCGAGGATCTCCGGGTCCACTTCATCCAGGCTCTTCAGCTTCTTCTTTTTGCTGGGAGCTGCGTAATAATGCAGGTCCTGAAAATCAATGGGTGGATGAGTGACTTTGGCCCACATCGGGTCCTTCATTTTTTTCCATTGGCCAAAGGCTTTCAGCCGCCAATTCGTCATCCACTCCGGCTCTCCCTTTTTTGCAGAAATAAACCGTACAATATCTTCATTCAAGCCTTTCGGAGCAAAATCCTGATCTATGTTCGATACGAACCCGTACTTATACTCACTGCCTGTAACTTTTTCAAGTAATTCCTGGTCGGAACTCATAATGCTTATTTAGACTGTTTCTAAATTGGCTGCAAAAGTAGGGCAAATAACATGGAATACCTTCCAAAGGGTATATAGCTTTTAATTGCTCTGATCATAAGCATTTTAAAGCCGAAATCAGCCGAAAAACGGATGAATATCCGGTAAAACCATACGAGCACTGTGGGCATCAGAATCCGGGTTTGCTTCTCTTCATTTAGGAGATGAACGGATTCACAAAAAAACCCCGGCCAGATATATCCGGCCAGGGCTTTTTTACGAATTAACTATTTATTCTGCTTATGCTCCTGTGGGGAAAAGCACTTGCTTGCGAAATTGCTTGGCGATGACCAGGTCTTTCCCTTCATGGGAATAGTCATAAAATCCTGATCCGGATTTTACGCCATGATGTCCTGCTGTTACCATTTTAATCAGCAATGGGCAAGGCGCAAATTTCATGTTGCCGAACTCATTTTGCAGCACCGTGAGAATGGAGAGGCAGACATCGAGGCCAATAAAGTCAGCAAGTTGAAGCGGTCCCATCGGGTGCGCCATTCCAAGCTTCATTACCGTATCAATTTCCTTTACACCAGCTACACCCTGAAAAAGCGTGTAAATAGCTTCATTGATCATCGGCATCAGGATGCGATTGGCTACAAAACCGGGATAGTCATTTACCTCTACCGGTACTTTTCCCAGTTCACGCGCCAGTTCCATAACCCGGTCGCCAGTTTCATCGCTGGTTGAATATCCTTTAATCACCTCCACCAGTTTCATTACCGGTACGGGATTCATAAAGTGCATTCCTACCACCTTCTCAGGCCGGTCAGTCACTGCTGCAATTTTTGTTATGGAAATTGAGGAAGTATTGGTTGCCAGGATGGAGTCGCGGCTCGCAAATTCATTGAGCTTCCTGAATATGTCCAGCTTCAGCTTTTCGTTTTCGGTAGCTGCTTCTATAATAAGGTCAGCATCTTTCATCGCAACCGCCAAATCTGTAGAGATGCTGATGTTGGCCAGCGTTCGTTGTTTATCTTCTTCCGTAATGCGCTCCTTGCTCACCTGCCGGTCAAGATTTTTGGTAATAGTGCTGAGCGCCCTGTTTAAAAAATCCTGGTACAGGTCATTCAGTATCACCTCATAGCCATTGGATGCAAAGACATGCGCAATCCCGTTTCCCATTGTTCCTGCACCGATTACTGCTATTTTTTTCATAATTACTCTTACAATTTATTTGATTCGCTGCAAATATAGCTGTCACAGCCTGCTGCACAGCACTCGTTAGCCATCCTTATGATGACAAATCAATTACCCACTTTAATAAGTTCGACATCAAAGATCAGGGTGCTGTTGGGTGGAATGGATTCTCCGGCCCCCCTTGAGCCATAAGCCAGACCGGGTGGAATATAAAAACGGTATTTCGATCCTTCCTTCATCAATTGCACACCTTCAGTCCATCCGGGGATTACCTGGTTTAGTCCAAAGGTAGCGGGCTGGCCGCGGTCATAGGAACTGTCGAATTTCTTCCCGCTGAGCAACCTTCCCTCATAATGCACGGTAACCTGATCGGTAGCACCCGGTTGTGCCCCCGTTCCTTCCTTGAGCACCTCATACTGAAGTCCGCTGGATGTTTCGGTTACTCCTTCTTTCTTCCTGTTTTCACTAAGAAATTTTTTCCCCTCTGCTGTGTTCTGATTCATGCTTTCTGTATTTTGAGTTTGGTTTTGATCCGGTGATTTTTCCATAAAATATGCCTGCAAAAACATATCTGCTTCTGCGCTGGGCAAACGCAATGAATCTTTAAGGTAAGCCGCTTTAAAAGCTTCAGCAAAAAGATCGAAATTGAAGCTGTCAATTTTCTGCTCCGCAAGATTCGCCCCGATGTTCACCCCCAGTGCATAGCTCAGGCTGTCAACCTCGTTTCGCATTTGCAGTAGCTCAACCTTCTCGGTCTTTCCCTTTTTCTTTTTGTCCTTCTTTTTCTTTTGGGCATAAGATGCAGTGCTTAAGCTACTAAAGGCCATTAGCATTGCGAGAAAAAAATACTTCATTTTGATTTGTTAAATTGTTGGAAATCGCTGCGAAAATAATGGTATCAGGCATGATGCCATCGGATGACAGGAGTTTATTTTGCAGATAGGTATGGTTCCTTTATGAACAATATCTTAATACCTCTAAAATAACAAAGGCTCTCCTGGTTAATTGAGAGCCTTTGAATCCTTACTTTCTTTTCCTTCCAATACGTGATTCAGGAAACCTGTATTACCTGACAACCAATTTCTGCCGAAGAGAGGTATTTTCTAAATTTAAAGTTACTAAATAAGTTCCGGCACTGAGGCCTGAAACGTCAAGAGTCAAATAATCTTCACCTCCGTCTATCCACCTTTGCAGAACGCGCCTTCCCATAAGATCCTGAACCATTACATGTATTGGCTGAGAGGCCGGGTAAATAATATTTACCTCGTTAACTGCCGGATTCGGGTAAATCCGAAAGCTTGGTCCTGCCCCGCTCTTTGCGACAGCGGAAGGTTCTTTCAACTGTAGGGAAGTTTTCGGATCGCCTATCACCACATCCATCCAGGAGAGTACTGCAGAAGCCATTCCGAAAGATTCTGCCATATTGTATGGCTCATCTGCATCTTCATCAGTATACCGGCTGAAGAGCACAGAAACATCGGCCAGCGCGAATGAAAAGGGTTCATATACATAACCTTTCACGGCACTCACGCCCTCTTCCACCAGATCAGCAATGCGGGATTGCCAGCCGATCGTATTGCTGCTCTCAAAGCTGCGCCCGCTGGTAGAAACATAGGTTTCTGCTATAGAGCCTTTTGCCCAGATATTCCCGGGCCTGGCCCAGGTAGTTACTGCATGGGCATCCTGATCATTGCTTCCCCAGCTTGCATATCCAAGCACATTTCTCTGTCCGGTTACGAAAACGGTATCGTCATTCAGCAAGGTTTCCCAATTATTCGCTTTCAATACAGTTGCCACCTGGCCAAGTCGCTGGTTCAACTGCTGGTAGGATTGGCCTGCCGTATTCCACTTTGGCGCCTGATCAAGTACAAAGGTTGCCGAATCGCGGTTCACGGCCTGGCTGGGGCCTCCATTATCTACAAGCCTAAAAACGTCCTGCTGCGTGTACCCATCCAGGCGCGTTACGAGGAATACACCAAATTTGTTGCGTGTAAAATGCTCATTCTTCTGAAAATATGGATTTTGGATGGCCAGGGAGTCTCCGATATAGGGAGCGTAAGGGCCGAGAATCAAAGCTAATTCGCTCTCTACTGATGCCCTGTGGTAGCCGAAAGGAACACCGCCCCAGTTTGCAGACGAGTCCCTGGCAATACCCAGCGGGACACCTTTAGTAGTTACAAGATAATTCAGATCGCCCAGGAGGTTATTTGCAGTGATATAATCCTCCACCTGCTGACGAAGATCATCAAACTCCGCAGAAGAAATTTGCTCTTTTTCAGGAACATTTATCTTAATAATGTTCTTCTCAGGAATATTTCTTTCCTGGCTGAAATATTCTCCGATAGCAAGAGAAACTGTGCTGTTGGAGTTTACGATCACGGCCACGTCATTATAATTGGTTTGGGCCAATATGTGGCCGGGCAGAAAAGCCATAAGAAGCAGAAGCAGCGAGTAGTATTTATTCATTTTACCTGGATTTTAAGTGTATATTGAATATTGCAGCAAAGGAAGTTTGCCATTATTTATCAAAAATTTAAAGCAATAGGTTTTTGTGCCAGATGTAAGGTTTCATAGCTTTTTTAAAAATATTATTTTGCATTTAACAATTTTTAATAAGGCATGAGA
>JBBDIG010000058.1 GCA_040880525.1 Bacteroidia bacterium | reverse complement strand
GGGGGGGGGGGGGCGCCCCCGCCCTGTAAGCTGCCCGGACAGAGTTCCGATTACACACCCGAGAAATATGTTTGGGACTAAAAAGTTAACCTATTTCGCCCTTTCAGGGCTTATTTTTCGTGGTTTTGCCTCTTGATAGGGCTATACCCTATCTTTAGATATGCTTCCCTTTCAGGGCTTCAGGGCTTTCATCAAGCCCCGAAGGGGCATCATTTTGTAACGATGGGTGCAGCCCATCGGATAAGAAAGCGAGCTAGCACCAGCCCGGTAAGGGGCGTAAGTATAAAAACTATGGGACAGTTGTACAAAACACACACGCAAAAAGGGGCAGCATACGGTAACGATGGGTGGCCATGGAACAGAAACGAGACCAGGCCCCAGACCAGAAGGGGCCGTGAATATAAAACTAAGGGACAGTCGCTTGTAAAAAATACATACCCATCATATTCAGCACGGACGTCAGCCACTAATACACCACTTCAGCTATTTCGCCCTTTCAGGGCTTGGTTTCGTGGTTTTGCATCTTGATAGGGCTATACCCTATCTTTAGATATGCATCCCTTTCAGGGCTTCAGGTCTTTTCACTCATTTTCATCAAGCCCCGAAGGGGCATCATATCGTAACGATGGGTGCAGCCCATCGGATAAGAAAACGAGACCTATCCCCAGCCCGGTAAGGGGCGTAAGTATAAAAACTATGGGACAGTTGTACAAACACACAGGCAAAAAGGGGCAGCATACGGTAACGATGGGGCCATGGAACAGAAACGAGACCAGGCCCCAGACCAGAAGGGGCCGTGAATATAAAACTAAGGGACAGTCGCTTGTAAAAAATACATACCCATCATATTCAGCACGGACGTCAGCCACTAATACACCACTTCAGCTATTTCGCCCTTTCAGGGCTTGGTCTCGTGGCTTTGCCACTTGATAGGGCTATACCCTATCTTTAGATATGCATCCCTTTCAGGGCTTCAGGGCTTTCATCAAGCCCCGAAGGGGCATCATATTGTAACGATGGGTGCAGCCCATCGGATAAGAAAACAAGACCTATCCCCAGCCCTGAAGGGGCGTAATATACCAGCGAGGTGTCGTCACTCGCAATTTAATATTCCGCTGATCTTTGCTGAATAGACTGATGTTAAAAGTTCCATCTTTTCATAACCCTTGTATTTACCTATTTGGTTCTGGCTTGTCCAGGTTAGGGGGTTAAGGAATTACTATAATTTTCTACACTCTTGGCCAACTTTCAGAAAGAGAAATGTATACTTATAATTACAGATTTTTTTATTATCTCCCGTTTTATAGGTATGAGGTTCAATTGTATTTGAGTCGCAGTAACAATATTCCGCTTTAGGTTGTAAAGCAAAATCTGTTACAATAAAGCAATAAACCACTACAACCGCTAATCCAGCAAAATCACTTTTAAGATTGAACCTAAAGTCATAGGCACCTATCATTGCTGTTAAGAATAGATTAAATATCCCCACCAAAATGATAATCTCGGTACGAAAAGCGACATCCTTAGACGTGCCACCACCTAAAGTACCATATTGAATAATTCTCCATGGACCAAACTCCGAACTTAAAACCAATACAGTAATCAAAGCCATTAGAGTTACCGAAAATACTGCACTGAGAGCATATACAATTGATTGCGAAAGTTCTGATTGCCGTGCTACCAGAACTAAGATTAACACTATTGTAGAGGTGATAACAGCAATATAAAAATGCCCTAATGTTTTTAAGCCCCCTAAACCTCCCCGGTCAACTAATCCCAAGATAAATATTTGCAGGAAGAAGTGAATGATTACCACCAAAAAAGCAATGAAGGCGTTTTTCATAGTGCTGATCTTATTTATGCCACCCCTACTGGTGCAATTACCCCACCTGGCGCGAGTATCCACTCGTGCCTATGTCCGGTTACCCAATCCCATTATCTCCTTATCACCACCCTATTCGTCAACCGCACATCATCCGACTCCACTACAACCAGATAAACGCCCGCAGCAAGAGCACCCACCTCCAGTTCTTTCTCGAAAGCATTCGACAGCTGCTGCCAATTGTGAGAGTATACCACCTGGCCCAGGTTGTTATGGATTTTGATTTCGTAGTTTCCATTTGGCAGGGTTGTATGGCGCAAAATCATTTTATTATCTACGGGATTCGGGAATATTGTGAAACTGCTATTGGCCGCAACTTCATTTATTCCTGTGGGAATTTGCAGCGTTATGTTTTTGGTTACCTTGTCACCTTCGCAGCCGTTTTTGTCAATCTCTGTCACGTTTATGACGCCCGTACCTGAGGTTTTCGTCCACTCCACAACGATTTCGTTGGAAGTGCCCCCGGAAACGGGCAATGCTCCGGAAACTGACCAATGATAACTGGAGCCCGGTGTGCTGGTCACGCTAAAGGTGTCAATCTCGGTGGTGGTAGTGGATTTACCGGCAATGGCCGATGTAACGGGGGCAGGCAAAACTTGCACGGATTGGATGAGGGAATCTTTGCAGGCGCCCGATACGGAAGCGATAAGCTTTACTTCATAAGCATTGGCGCTCCCAAAAGTCTTTGAAGGATTGGCCTGCGTTGAGGTGGTGCCATCACTGAAATGCCACACGTAATCCACGGTGAGGCCGGGGTTTTGGCTGGTGTTGGTAAAGGTGAACTGGTTATCGTTCACGCATTGGGTATCGTTGTCTATGGTGAAATCGGCATTCGGCAGGTCATGCACTGCTATTGATTTGGTTACATCATGGATGCAGCCATCAGTGCTTCTGATCATCAGCTTCACGTTATATGTTCCTGCGGTGGTGAAGCTGTAAGCAGGATCTGCCACTGAAGCTGAATCTCCGGTGCCGAAATCCCAGATGTATTCTGCAATGGTTTTTCCCATTGGGTCGGAGGCATCGGTAAATTGTACATTGCCATTTACACAAGCAGTGGTAGTTGTGAAATTTGCAGCCATGCACTGGGTGTAGATGTACCAAAGCTCATTGCCGTATTCAGGATGATTGGCGGTGTAAAACAAGGTATCGCTGGCCAGTGTGAGGAGGTCAGGCTCCGTGCTGCCGGGGCCGGGATAAATTTCAGGGATCATTACTGTTCCGTTTGTGGTGCCATCGGTTTTCCAAAGCTCCTGTCCGTTTACGCCATCATTGGCTGAAAAGTAAAGTTCATCTCGTACTGCCAATAGCTTGGAGATATTGCTGCCTTCTTTCCCAGGAGTTATGTCTTTCACCATTTCGGTTCCGGCTTCGGTTCCGTCCGATTTCCACAGCTCGCCTCCATTGATGGTATCCTCCACCACGAAATACAGGAGGTCTCCGGCAAAGGTGAGCTGCGAAGGATCGCTGCCGCCTGCTCCCGCCTCAATGTCCTTTACCATTATCGTCCCTGATGACGTACCATCACTCATCCAGAGCTCGCGTCCATTTGTGCCGTCATTTGCCGTGAAATACACTACCCCGTTCCCGGCCGTAATCCCTGTAGGTGATGAGGATGCGGCTCCTGATTGTATATTCGTCACCATCTTGGTTCTGTTGGTAGTGCCGTCAGAAACCCACAGTTCGAACCCATTGGTAACATCATAAGCACTGAAGAACAGCATAGTGTCGAGTGCTGTGAGGTGTGATGGATACCCGTCTGCCGAGCCGGGGCGGATATCTTTTACCAATTCCGTGGTTCCGGATGTTCCATTGGTTTTCCAAAGCTCGTTGCCGCTGTTGTTGCCATCATCAGCCGTGAAAAACAAGGTGCCATTAACCGGAGTGAAGTTCGCTACTCTATCGCCCAGCCCATTCGGGTTTAGTTGTTTGATTTTGCCAGCGTTGGTTGTGTACCTCCAAATGTCTCTGTCGAAATTGAGCTGATACCGTGAGAAATACATCGTTCCGTCCATCCAGGTTAGGTCGTTTACGTAATCCAGGTATTGTGTCATGTAAATAGATTGGGTGCCTGACGAGGTGCCATCGCTCTTCATCAGTTCATAGTTGGTTGTGGTGGTATTGGGCACAAAGAAGACCTCATCGCCTGCCGAGGTAAGCTGTTTTGGCGTGGATGAAGCATTGCCTGAAGCAAGATCGCGCACCATCACCGTAGCGGCAGAGTCGCCATTGCTTTTCCAAAGTTCATTACCGTCAGTACCATTTGTTGCATTGAACATCACACCGCCCGCATAAGCAGCCATACTTGTAATTCCACTATTGGCTGTGCCTTCATAAACATCTTTAAAAATGTTAGTGCCGGTTGCCGTTCCATCGCTCGTCCATAGTTCATCACCATGAATTTCATCATTTACGCTAAAAAAGAGCAGGCCATTAAAACTGGTGAGGTTCCTGGGATGGCTGGCAGTAGCTCCTGGAATAATATCCTTTACTCTGACGGTACCTGAAGTGGTGCCATCGCTTTTATAGAGTTCAATATTCTGGTAATTGGGCGATGAATGGGAGGTGAAAAACAGGGTACTATCAACTGCGGTCATGTTTTCAATAAACCCATCGGTCTGCATAAAATACATATCCCTCACCAGCCCGGTACCAGAAGAGGTGCCATCGCTGGAATAGAGTTCGCGGCCACGGTCAACGTCTGCAGTAAAAAAGAGGGTGCCTGCTACATCAATGAGTTGCTGCGGAGAGCTGTTTCCGTTACCTGGGTCCAGGTCTTTCACCAATGAGGTGCCCGTTTCGGTGCCGTCACTCTTCCAAAGCTCAAAGCCGGTGCCCGCACCGAAAGCGCTGAAGAACAAGGTATTGTAACTCACAGTAAGGTTTGTAGGGCCGCTTCCTGAAGAACCTGGAATGATGTCCTTCACCATTACGGTCCCGGTATCCGTACCATCGCTCCGCCAGAGTTCGCTGCCGTTTGAACCATCATTAGCAGAAAAATATACATAGCCATTGTAGCTTACCAGGTAGTTGGGCAGACCAGAACCTCCCGGCCGGATATCCTTTACCATTACAGTCCCGGTATCGGTTCCATCCGTCACCCACAGTTCGCTTTCGTTGGTGCCATCATTGGCCACAAAAAGCAATTTGTTGTTAAGCACCGTAAAACCGTGTGGATTGGATTGTGATACACCGGGATTGATATCCTTCAGTTGGTAAGTGCCTGTATCGCTTCCGTCACTTAACCAAAGTTCGCGGCCTGTGACGCCATCATGCGCGTCAAACACCAACCAGCCATTGAAGTTAATCATGGTACCTATGCTGCTGCCGGAGCTTCCGGTCCGGATGTCTTTTACCAAGCCGGTACCTTGCGGGGTGCCATCGGTTTTCCAGAGTTCCATTCCGTTGGTGCCGTTATTGGCGATGAAAAACAGCGTATTCCCCACGCTGGTAAATTTAGCCGGATCACTGCCCAAGCCATTGCCACTTCTGATGTCCATCACCAGTTCGGTGCCTTGCGGAGTTCCATCCGTCTTCCAGAGTTCGCGGCCGGTGCCTTCCACAATGGCCGAGAAATACATCTCGCTGCCATGAACGTAAAAGTCCATTGGAGCAGAACTTCGGTATTGGGTATTGATGTCTTTGGTGAATTCTGGGGTTTGAGCAAATGCCGTAACCGAAAATAATATCGCGCACAAGACAGAAATCCGTATTCTCATAACTGTGTATTATTTTATTTATGCAAAAATACACAGGAAACCCGAAAGCATTTACTACGCTGAAGTCCGGAATCAACCTGCTGATAAATAATCAAGCTGTGAATGACCCAAAGTAATCAACACCGCGATGATTTTCGTTTTTGTTGCCTTATATCTGTTATGTACTGATCATGACAGCACCAACTCAAACTTCTACCTCTAAATACAAGGATATGGATGAATACAGCAACCCATGTTATCCCGGTTCATTTTAATTTATAAATAAAAATCACTGCTCTGAAACTTAAAGGTAATTACAATATACTTTTGATTTTCTATAAGCTCTTAATGAGCCCTTTATCAAAATTCTATAAAAATCCATTTTACAGTAAAAATTATGTTATTAGTTTTAAAATGTTCAATAAAAAGTATTGTAGGTGCTAATGGTATTTTAATGAAAAAAATGTCTAATATTTATTCTGAAAATAAGAATTAAGCGAAACGGAATTCATCCTCACGCTTCCAACACTTTGATTTTTGCGGAGATCATCATCATCATTCTGTTGTAGGCCCATTGTTTTATTTCACAGTTGTTTTTGCGGGCATAGCTGGTGATGCGGCTCTTTGTAAATAGCGCGGCCCGTGGCGTCATCACCTGGTCCATGAACATGGTGCGGCCCGTTTTATCATCAATGAACTGGCCCATCACCAGATAGGAAATTGGCTGGAAAAACAGCTTGGCTACAGGATATACGATGTCCAGCGTTTTTTTGCTCCAGTTCCAGTACGCATATCGCAGCGGCCAGGTGGCGCGGTGAACCACATAAAAATAAGGATTCCAGGCATTGTATACGTTCAGGTAAATATACCCGCCCGGTTTAGTGATGCGAACCAATTCGGTAAAAGCCTTATAGGGATCGGGCGTATGATGGATCACCCCATTACAGATCGTTAGGCCGGAAACATTATCCGGCAGATCCAGCGCCAGCACATCGCCTGTTTGAGCATTAAATCCCTGCTCCTGGAGGCGGCTGATGTTTTGAGGCGTCAGGTCAATGCCATGAATATTTTCTTTCGGAATTCCGTGGCGCATGTACATTCCGAACCAATAACCGGTAGCGCAGCCAATATCGTAAACCTTGGTTCCCTGTGGCGTTTCAGTGAGCATTTGCCTGAGCAATGATTCATACTTTTCCCGTTTATCGCCATAGCTGAATTCACCATAGCCGTACTCGTTATACATCTCCCGGGCCTGATCCGTTACATAATCGCTTTTGCTCATCCCCCTTTTCAAATTTCTGGGCGAATCTAAGAGGCATTAATGAAAAGTGCTAACGGCACCGGTGAATTTTGAAAAATTTACTATAATCCGGGATCAAAATTAGAAAGCAGAATAAAGTAACCGGAAGAAGCCCCACCATACATATTCACACTTTGTTGATAAAACGTACGGTGCGATTCTTTATCGCGGCTGTTTTTCTGTAGAACTTGCCATGTTTTTTAGCTGTACTCTGAAATAGACGCTGAAAACAACCCGTTCAGGATAAAATACGAATCTTCAAAATGTACAAAATACGCTTTCTTCTGTTTCTCCTGCTGCTGCCAGGTGCTCTGTTTGCGCAGCGAAGCATGGTGGATACAGAACCCCTGGCGCTCTTTAAAATGGGAACCGAGCTTTTCCAGAGCCAAAAATATGCGGCTGCGCAAATGCAGTTTCAGCGATTTATTGATGTCAGCGACAACCATGCGCTGAAGGGCGATGCCAGCTATTATGCGGCCGTCAGTGCAATGGAACTTGAACAGGGCGATGCCGAAACGCTCCTGCTGAATTTTCTGCGAAAGTATCCGGAGCATCCTAAAGCGCGGCTGGTCTATTATCAGCTTGGGAAATTTTACTACCGCCAGAACCGGTTCAGAGATGCCGTTCCGTGGCTTGAAAAATTGGATGTCACAGCCCTTTCAGCCGCAGAAAGGGATGAAAGCGAATTCATGCTTGCCTATACTTATTATAAGCTTAATGAAAATCAAAAGGCAAAGGAAATATTTGGCCGCCTGCGCAATTCTGACAGTCAATACAGCGGAGTAGCACATTATTATTATGGCATCATGGCGAATGAAGATGGCGACTATGAAGATGCGTTGGCCAGCTTCAGGGCCATTGATACGGATCCGCGTTTTGAAGGCGTGGTGCCGCCCTACATTCTGCAGATCTACCTCCAGTTGGAGCGCTATGACGAGGCCATTAGTTATGGCGAGGAGGCCATGCAGCGCGAACGGATCCGGAACGGTGATGATATTTATCTCTACCTGGGCGAGGCCTACTTCCGCAAAGAAAATTATGCGATGGCGGCTGAAATGTTCAACAATTATGGCAATACGGCTTTGCTGGACCGTACACAGCAGTATGAACTCGGATACGCATACCTGCAAACGGGAGATTACGAAAAATCAATTGAAGCCTTTGAGCCGATCATTGTCAGGCGCGATTCTCTTGCGCAAAATGCTGCCTACCATCTGGGGGATGCTTACGTCAAAAGCGGAAATAAACTCAAAGCCCGGAATGCATTTTATGCCGCTTCCACTTTGGAATATGATGAAGATGTGATAGAGGCGGCTACCTTTCATTTTGGCAAGCTTTCTTATGACAATAACTTTCAGCGCGAGGCCATTAATGTGCTCAGGAAGTTCATTAAGGATTATCCCCGGAGCCGCTACGCTGATGAAGCTAAAACGGTACTCGGTGATATTCTTTACAGTACCCGTAACTACAAGGAAGCGCTGAACATCATTGAGGAAATTCCGCAGCGCAATGCAAAAATGAATGAGGCATATCAGAAAATCACATATTATTATGGTTTAGATCAATTTAAAAGCAGACGCTACGAACAGGCAAAAGCACTTTTTCAAAAGTCGCTTCAGGAAACGCTCGATGAGCGAGTAAGGGCGCTTGCTTACTTCTGGCTTGGAGAATCATTTTATAAATTAAATAATTATGAACAGGCATTTAAAGAATATAAAAACTTCCTGTTTATAGGGGCTTCTAAAGAAACGCCTTACCGGGCCATTGGCTATTATAATATGGGATATTGCACATTTCAGCTTGGGCGATATGAAGAGGCGCTGCCCTATTTTGAACGCTACCTGGGGCTTGAAGCGGAAATGATGGCAAATGAGCGCTATTATGATGCGCAACTAAGGCTGGCAGATTGCCTTTTTGCCGCACGAAATTATGACGGAGCCATTGCGAATTATGACAAGATCATCAATAAAAAGACACAGGATGCAGATTATGCTTTATATCAAAAAGCAATAATCCGGGGATTGCAGAATAAGGAAGAGGAAAAGGTGCAATTGCTTACCCAACTGATCAACAGCCACACAAATTCCCTTTACATTGATGATGCATATTTTGAAATAGCCAATACCAGATTTAATCAAGGTAATTTTAACCAGGCGCTGCAGGAATTCAGGAATTTGAATCGTGATTATCCAAAAAGTCCATTCTACCGGACTTCGTTGCTAAAGATCGGGTTGATCCTTTATAATGACCAAAAGGATGAGGAAGCCATGAAATACTTCAAGCAGATAGTTGCGAATTATCCTTACTCACCGGAACGGATGGAGGCATTAAATTCAATAAAAACGATTTATACTGAACGGGGAGAATCAGAGGAATTAATTGCTTATTTAAAGGAAGTTGGAGCAAATATCACCATTTCATCTGAAGATTCTTTGCGCTATAATGCTGCCTTCAGCCTGGTGAGAAATGCAAAGTGTGATCAGGCCATACCGGCATTCGAAGAATATTTGAAGAAATTCGATGAGCCCTATTTTGCCGTAAATGCGCGGTACTATCTTGCAGATTGCCTTCGCCAGTCGGGGCTGAAGGAAAGAGCGCTGGCCAACTATCAGTTCGTAATAGACCGAAGCCCGAATTATTTTCTTGAAAATGCTACAAGGCAGGCGGCTGAGCTACAGTTTGAAATGCAGCAATATGAACAGGCTTTGAAGAATTACCGGCTGCTGGAGGAAGTGGCATCGAATAAAGCCAATACGATAACGGCACTTACGGGGCAGATGCGCAGCCAATATTATCTCGCAGATTATCCCAATACCCTGCAGGTGGCGAACCGCGTGCTGGAGCTTTCCTACGCGGGTGATGAATTAAAAAGGGAAGCAAAGTTTTATTTAGGAAATGTTTACCTGGAGCAAAATAAACTGGACCTGGCACTCGGAAATTTCGAGGATGTATTTAATGCAGATGAAGGCGAAATGGGCGCAGAGGCGATGTATAAATCAGCCTACATTGCCTATCTCACTGAAGATTACGAACTATCACAGAACATGATCCTGAAGTTACGTGAAAACTACCCGAACTATGAAATATGGCTGGCCCGTGGATTTATTCTGCTGGCAGATGTATTCGTAAAGATTGGTGATGATTTCCAGGCGAAAGCAACATTGCAAAGTATTATCAATAATTATCCGGGTGATGAAATTAAGAAAACCGCCCGTGAAAAATTAGCAGCCATTGAAGCACGTGAAAAAAGAAAATAGAATTTTCAGAATGAAATTTTTAGCAGGTAAAAAATATTTGACAACGCTGATTTGCGTTTTAATTTCGGGAATTGTGCCGGTGGCAATCCATGCCCAGGATACGTCATTGAGCGAACAGATCACGGTGGAGCGGAGGCTAAGGGTGCAGTTTCCCGAGGTGAATAAGATTGAGGTAAATGTGCTTGAAGAGGAAGAAGAGGTGAGCCAACCTACCCTAACATACAACGTAGAACCAATGCTCCTGGAAATGCCGGTATTTACCACTCCCATCCGCCCGGTCCCGGTGCGGCACGACCGCCAGCCGCTCCTTTATCGCAATTATGCTAAATTAGGTTTTGGTAATTACGGTTCTATCTATGGTGAATTCTTTTATAATACCGTGCGCTCAAAGGAAAACCTTTTGGCTATACACCTGAAACATTTCAGCGGCAAAGGCCCGGTAGATTTTTCAAATTTCAGAGAAGACCTGCTGGAACTGTATGGAAAGAAGAATTTCAAAAATCATATTCTCTCAGGGAATTTAATTTATAGTAATAATCAAAATCATTTTTATGGAATCGGAGAGGGTGATACCCTGGATTATGATAAGAAAGAACTTCGACAGGTATTCAATAATTTTGAATTTAATACCGGATTTAATAACTCAAAATCAGATTCTGAAAATATTCACTATGAATTGAATGGCCGCTATTATTTTTTTAAAGACCGGTACGATGCCAGCGAGAATAATTTATTATTTAAAGCCCTGGCTTCTGATTATTTTAATGGGAATCTTGTGAGTGCTTATGGTGCCGTGGAGCACAACATATTTGGTTTTGAACAGACCGGATCACAGACAATGTTCAAAGCTGGAGCCTCTTATAATATCAGTCAGCCGCAATATTTTGTACGCCTGGGTTTTCATACGGCTACACCGGTAGATACGGGTGGTAATGGCGCATTCGGATTTTTTCCTGACGTAGAGGCTGAGATAAAGCTTGCTGATGAGCATTTCATCGCCTTTGCAGGAATGCGTGGCGATAAGGAACTGAATACTTTCCGCGGTTTTGCACGGGAAAATCCCTTTGTAGTCTCCGGTATTTCGTTGCAACCCACCAGCAGTTTGCTGGAGCTTTTCGGTGGAGTGAAAGGTTCGCTTACCAGCCGGCTATCATTTTATGGACGCCTGGGTTATCAGTCCATTGAAAACCTTCCTTACTACCTGAACGATTCCCTCAATCCGAAGCGGTTCACGGTGGTTTATGACAGCATCAATACCACGCTTATGGAAGGAAATATCCAGGTAATGTATGAGATAACCGATGTATGGAAACTTGGCCTGCTTGCTGATTTGCGCAACTTCAGCGCAGGCTCTGAAAGCCGGCCCTGGTACCGGCCCGGAACAGAGGTAACGTTCACTACCCGTTATAATCTGCAGAACAAGATCATTTTCACCGGAGATGTATTTGTGATTGGAAAACGGTACGCCAAAAATCTGGCAAGCGAAGAGATCACCAGGCTCAACGGGTTAATTGATCTCAATGCCGGAATTAATTACAGGTTCTCTCCCGTTTTCACTGCGTTTATTGATTTCAAGAATATCCTGGGAAACAGATACGAATTATTTCATCCCTACCCCGTCCGGGGGTTTCATCTTCTTGCAGGATTAACCGTTGATTTTGGAAGGTGAACCGGAACTCCGACTTGAGCTAAAGAATCAGGATATAAAGAAACCGCAGCAGCTGAGGTGTATACCTTCCCATCTATCCATTCAAAAAATATTGAACATAACCTGCCGCTCTGCTTTTTTAGAACAATTCCCTTCAAATCCTTACGTTACGCCATGTACAAGAACTATGGATAATATTCTTAATTTCCGCTGGCACATTAATTGACTTTTTGGATAATCCACTAAAGCTACTACCATGCGATACATACTGTTGATTTTTTTAGCGGTTTTTGCTTTTCAACCCGTTTCTTCTCAGGAGGTTATGGTAGCACGTATTGGAGTAGAGGGTGACACCACCATCATGAAGCAACTCAAAGTTGTGGAGGTTCGGGAGACGATGGGCCGCAAGGCGAGGCGTCAAATGAAAAAGTATGACCGCCTCATGCGGGATATTAAGATCACAATGCCTTACGCTAAGCTTGCCGCTCAGAAGATCAAAGATATGGATGAGCACATGATGACGCTGCCAACAGAGAAGCAGCGCCAGGCTTATCTTAAAGCTGAGGAAAAGAAGCTGATGGACGAGTTTACAGACCAATTGAAGAATCTGACTGTCAGACAGGGAAAACTCCTCATAAAGCTTATTGACAGGGAAACCGGAAATACTTCCTATCATCTTATTAAAGAATACAAAAGCGGCCTGACTGCCTTCTTCTGGCAGGGCCTGGCTAAAGTATTTGGTATGAATCTGAAGGACGCTTATAATGCAGAAGAAGAGCAGCAGATCGAAACGATCATTTTCATGCTCGGATATTCCTGACCCTTGTTAATTCTTTTTAAAATCTAAAACCTCATTAGTTATTGCTGATGAGGTTTTTTTTTGGGCGAAAACTGCGCGGCCGGGATTGGTTATGATTCCGTGGCTGGAGGTTTACCAGGCAGCAGTTCCTGCAATATCATAGATAAAATGATGACGAGCGCTGGCCCCAGCAAATTGTACCACAGATAGCCCAGTTCCATAATCTCCATTCTTCCCAGGACAAATATGACGATGATGCAGGTTTGCGTAAGAAGCGCTGCAATAAAAACCGCATTTCCCTGCACCCGCTTTACGAAAAAGGCCACCAGAAATATTCCGAGGATGGTTCCATAAAAAAGAGAACCAAGAATATTTACGGCCTGTATCAGGTTCTCGAAAAGTGAAGCAAGCGTGGCGAACACAATGGCCAGGATGCCAAAAAGCAAGGTGAAACTGCGGGAAGCCCAGACATAGTGCTGATCACCAGCGTTCTGCACAAATGCGCGCTTATAGAAATCAACTGTGGTAGTGGAGGCAAGTGAAGTGAGCTCTGAAGAAGTGGAGGACATAGCTCCCGAGAAAATGACGGCCAGCAAAAGCCCTACAAGGCCAGCCGGGAGAAAATGAGTGACCCACCAGATAAATACATAATCATGGTCTTTGGGCTTGCCATCGCTCACCGTTTTATCATTTGGATCTGTACGTGAAATCAGGCCCGCTACAGCGTTTCGTATCTGGTTGCCTTCTGCCTCAAGCCTGTTGACGGATGCCGTGGCCCTGTCAACCTGCCCGGAATTTCCTGATTCCATACCTGAAACCATTACTGCGATCTCCTTCTGTTTTTCATCAAAAATTTCATCATACTGCTGTTGCAATACCTGAAATGAATCCTGCTGTTCAACTTTGTTCAAAGAAGCCTGGTTGAAAAACACCGGAGGCTGGTGAAACTGGTAAAACAGAAAAACGAGGACGCCCGTGAGCAGAATGAAGAATTGCATGGGAATCTTCACCATTCCATTAAAAAGCAGGCCCAGCCGGCTTTCGCGGACGGAGCTTCCGGAGAGATAGCGCTGCACCTGACTCTGGTCTGTGCCAAAATAACTGAGCTGCAGAAACAACCCTCCGATAAGGCCACTCCATATATTGTATCGAGATTCAGCATTAAATTCCAGCTCGATAATCTCCATCTTTCCCATCTTTCCAGCTACACGCAAAGCATCCCTCAGGCCCACACTCTGCCCGATGTAGTAAACCAGGAATCCGAAGGCGATGAACATTCCCAGGAAAATCACCGCCATTTGCTGCTTATGGGTTTGGCTCACGGCCCGCGTGCCACCACTTACGGTATATATGATCACAAGAACGCCAATAAAAATATTGGTAAAGGTGAGGCTCCATCCTAATATCTGGGAAAGTATAATGGCCGGGGCATAAATGGTGATCCCGGCTGCCAGCCCCCGCGACATCAGAAACAGAAACGCAGTGAACATCCGCATCCTCAGGTTGAAACGCGATTCCAGAAACTCATAAGCAGTATAAACTTTGAGCCGGTAATAAAGAGGAATAAAGACCACCGAAATTATGATCATCGCGATCGGCAGCCCGAAATAGAACTGAACGAAACCCATCCCTTCATTATAAGCCTGCCCCGGAGTAGAAAGAAATGTGATGGCGCTGGCCTGCGTGGCCATAACAGAAAGTCCAATAGTCCACCACCTGTCATGTTTATCGCCCAGCAAATAATCACCAATATTGCGATTGCGCCATGTTTTCCAGGTTCCATACGCCACAATGAACAGCAGCGTAAATAGCATCACCCCCCAGTCCAGTCCCGTCATGCCAGCAGGATTGTAATGAGGTAGAAGAGAATGATCTGCACGACCAGCCAAACCACCACGATGGTATAGAAACCATTCCAGCTCATACCGAACGGCAGACCTGTCGGAGTTAACTCCTGTTTACTATTATTTTGATCCTGATGAGTTTCTTTCATGCTGGCCTGCGAAAAAACGAAAATTTAGCGGAATCTTGCAGAAATGCCCGAAATATTAATACGGTTGGAGCTCGCTTTGCAGTTCGAAATATCAGATTGCAGAACCATTTTTTATAAAACATTTCAATCAGGGTAATTTCGATTATATCCTCTTTGTTTTGAATGAAATAACTAATTCCGTATCCACTAAAATTTTTGGGGCTTCCCTTTAAGAAATCTGGATTTATTTTGAAAGCTCCCCGATGCAGACCTTTTATTCAGAGAGTTTGCTCCACGTGTCTTTTTTGGTGGGCATATTAATTCCGGCCTTTAATTCATAGAGAAAGCTGTTACGGGGAATTTCTTCAGCACCCATCCGTTCAAGATGCGGAGTATAAACCTGGCAGTCAATGAATCGAAAATCCCATCGCTTCAACTGTTCAGCGAGATAAAAGAGTGCGACTTTCGAGGCATCCGGCTGCAGGTGGAACATGCTTTCGCCAGAAAAGCAGGCACCCAGAGACACACCATAAAGGCCACCTGCCAATTCCTTTTCGTACCACACCTCCACGGAATGCGCAAATCCAGCCTCATGAAGCCGGATGTAAGCCTGCTGCATTTCTTTGGTGATCCATGTACCGTCCTGGCCTGGCCGCTCCGCCTTTTTACATAGCTTTATCACGGAAGAAAAATCCTGGTCAAACGTTACCGTAAATTTTTTCTGCCGCAAAACCTGCTTCAGGCTTCTTGAGATTTTTAGCTTTGACGGGTAGAGCACAAATCGCGGATCGGGACTCCACCAAAGCACTGGCTGCCCTTCAGAAAACCAGGGAAATATGCCGTGTGAATAAGCCAGGAGCAACCGCTCCGTAGAAAGATCTCCGCCCACCGCCAGCAATCCCTCATCATCCGCCAGCCGTGGATCCGGAAATCGCAACTCATTTTTGCTTATGGCAAATACAGGCATATTTTTTATTTTACAAATTATTTAATTACTACCACTTATTTTTTATAATTATTGATAACAATCAATAGCATTGTTTATTTCCATATTTTTAATAACCCTTCCAATTGGCTACTGAATATATGCCTTTAAAAATACCATTCAGAATTGCATATTTGCCAAAGAACCAGATGGAAAACTCAACTCTGCAATCAAGCAAAGCCGTAAACAGGATCACGGTACTCTGGGCCATAACAGAATGTGGCCTGGGAGGTTTTTTCCATGCGCTGAAAACACCCTTCACCGGACTAATTGTGGGCGGGCTTGCAGTTATCTATATCAGCCTTATCGCGTGGCACTCACAGCAAAAAATGCGCGATCTGGGCCGCGCGCTCCTATTCGTGCTCGTCATTAAATTCTCCGTCAGCCCGCATTCCCCACCGGGTGCCTATCTGGCTGTGAGTATGCAGGCCGGTTTCGGAATGCTCTTTTTCGGCATCCTGCCTTCTTACCGGGTGGCTGCGGTTTTTACTGCTCTTTTCAGCATGGTCAGTTCTGCCGCTCAAAAGATCATCATTCTCACCCTGCTTTACGGAATGTCAATATGGAAAGCCATAGACCAGTTCATGATCCAGGTTACTGAAAAAATGCACTTCGTAAAAATACCGGAAGAAGTGTCCGTTTCTTTTTGGCTGGTAGTGCTTTATACCGGCACTTATGCGCTGGGCGGCATTGCCATCGGGTTGTTGGCCGGCAGTCTTCCGACAATTTTGCAGCGGGAGCAGGAGAAGCTGGAAAGCATCAGCAATCGGTTTGTATTTACAATTCCTTTAAAAACAGGAGGGAAAAAGAAAAAAAAGAATTACGGGATAACTTTAGTATTCATTTTATTAACGGCATTTGTCGTGCTGTTTGAGTATATTTATTTTTCTGCGGAGGCTGCAATTTTCCAGTTACTGCGTACTTTGCTTATTATTTTCGCATGGTTTTATTTGCTCAATCCGCTCATCAAATATTTGTTACGTAATTTTTTTGAATCGAAAAAAGAAACCTACAACGAACAGGTATCCAATGTGCAGGATATGATACCTAAAATGAGTGCTTTCGCGCGTTTTGCCTGGAAGGAAAGCAAAAATATGAATAACAAATTCCGCCTCTTAAACTTCGTGCATCTGTTTATTTACTTCGGAATTTATAAAGCGTGAATTGAAGTGTTTCACGTTCCATGTTCCGTGTTCCGTGTTCCGCGTTCAATGTTCATTGCTTCATGTGCCTTGTTCACTATTCACTACTCACTACTCACTGCTCACTATTCACTATTCACTATTCACTACTCACTACTCACTGATTAACTGCTCACTGCTCACTTAAATCACTGATCCCCATTTGTCGCATTAAAAAGGTGGCATTTAAATTTTGGGAAATACCATCTTTTAATTTGTAATCAAAATTGAGTTTATCATTTTGAATTTCAACTTCGAACCGTTTATTTGCGAGATGCGGAAATTCTGCTGCCAGGGAGCCGAGCGCAAGGTCGTGGGTAGCAATAAGGCCGTAAGCGTCCAGTTTCACCAGTTGGCGGATCAGGGCTTCCGATCCCTGGTGCTGGTCCTGGCTGTTGGTTCCTTTCAGAATTTCATCAAGAATAATGAATAGCCTCGCTCCTGTTCGCAACTGCCGGATCAGTTGCTGCAATCGCTTTAACTCTGCAAAAAAATAACTTTCATGCTTCTGCAACGAATCGCGCGTGCGCATCCCGGTAAACAGGCGGATGGGCGCAAACCTGAAACTGCGGGCGCATACAGGCGTTCCGTTCATGGCCAGCACCAGATTTACGCCCACCGTGCGGAGAAAGGTGCTTTTGCCGGCCATGTTGGCGCCAGTCACCAAGTACAACCGCTCATTTTTTCCGAAGCTGATGTTGTTATCCACACGTTCTTTTTCATGCAAAAGCGGATGGCCCAATTCCAGCGTTTCCATCAAAAAATCATCGGTAGCAGCCAGCTCCGGCAAAGCAAAACGGGGATGGTTGAAAGCAAAAGTCGCGAGGCTGCTGAGTGCATCAAAAGTCGCGATGGCCGAAATCCAATGTTCCACATGCCCGCCATGCGCCTCCTGCCATTTCCGGATAGCGCGAACATAATGCAGGTCCCACAGCAGAAAACCGTTGAGCACCAATGCTGCGATCATGTTCAACCGATTGTCCAAAGATGAGGCAAGGCGGGCCAATTGCCGGATATGTTCGCCTGCCGTTCTGCCCGCCTCCCGGAGTTGTTCCTGCTCTTTTGTAGCCAGTGCGCTTTTCCAATGCTCGCCTTCTATCAGGAACAACAGGTGGCCATATTGCTGCAGCAGGTTTACCTTACCTGACAAAGTGCTGTGGATGCGATTAATACGCTTCACCCTAAACCCGGTGATACCGAAGGGCACAAGAATAAAATAGGCCAGAAAAACGAAGAAAGATACATAGCCTGCCAGCATCAAACCCATTAAAATAAAAGTAAGCACCGGAATTGCGAAAAGTGCTGTTTTCAGAAATACATTGTCCACAACCTGCACAGGATGATTTACCCAATGCAGCAATTCCTTTTGCCAGTCCGGTTTTTCATTTTCACGCAGCGTCCGCACTCTGAAGCTTTGCCGCCAGTCAGTTTTAGCCGCTAATTCCTGCACAGCTTCCTGCCGTAGTTTTATTTCATCTATTTCTTGCAGCGGATTAGCGAGCCACCATGCCAGGAGTTCCTTTCCCCGCATGGTTCCTGTGCGGTTTATGCTTTGAAAAAGTGACCCTTCTCCAAAAATGTCCAGATCGAGCGAATAGGAATGTTCATGGCTGCTGAATTCCTCTCCCGCAGCAAAAGCGGTAAGGTCGCCTTCCAGATACGCAATTTCCTCCTTGTTGATGCGCAGACGCAATTTCAGATCGGCTTCCTGTTCCTTTAGTTTTAAATGTTTTTTTACAAGAAATATAAAAGCAATGGATGCCACAATAAATATTGATGTGCTGATCAGAATGGAAATTCGGAAGGTCAGCGCAATAAGAATAATCGCAATAATAAAAACCATGAGCCTGGCGACCACGATCGTGTTCAGTTGGTTCTTTACCTTTCCGAGAGAAGAGGTGGCGGATAGCAGTTTCTGCTCGTATACTTCTTTGGGTAAATCAGTGGCCATCAGCTAGTGTTTTTCTCTGTTTCTTTTGGTTAAATCTTTAAATAACAAATTTTTACCGGGCAGAAGAATATAGCCCAGAATAGCGCCAATACCAAAGTTTATTATATAATCGGTTAACAGCGTTTTGGCTAAAATCTCCTTTTTATCCCAGGCAAGGTGCTCAAAAAAATACAGGCTTTTTTGAAACAGCGTAATTAAAAGAGCAGTTAGTGCCACATTTAAAATAAGATGCTGAAAGGCTATTTTGGATAAATTCTTTTTAATATAAACAGATACAAAAAATACTAACCCGGAAATAATAATTAAATAATTGAGAACCAGAGTAAATATCCAACCAGTAATATTATCAAAATTTAATTCATTATTTAAAAATTCAAAAAAGAGCAGGATAAGGCCAAGCCCGATACCAAAGCTTAACCATAATGGAATATTGAGCAACCTTTCGGCTTTGCTTTTAACAGGCATTAATGTCTCCGCTGAGGCCTTATTCTCATTCAGTTCCAGGCGCAGTTCACTGAGTTCACCTTCTTCTATCGCTTCTTCATTCACTGATTTAAAATGACGGTGAACCGGCTTATAGTGCTTTTTAAATCCCCACACCAAAAGGTTAAAAATTCCGAGTGGAAAGAGGAAATTCACGATCAGTTCATCAAGGCCTGAATAGACGACCCCAAAACCCAGGAGAATGAGCAAAATACCCGTGATGAGAACAATTCGCAGCTTCGTGCGGGAGCGGTCAAAAATGGTGATCACTGCGATAAGCGGCCCGCCCAAAACAACAGCAGCCAGCACGATACCGGTCAATATTATCAGCACCCAACTCATCGCTTACGGGTTGAGGGATCATACCCTACAAAAAAGTTGAGCCATATAGCCCGCGAAATGCGGAAGATGTAAGGCGTAACTATGATCTGCAAAACGACAAGAGATACCAGGATAGCCCAAAAGGAAAAGTCCCAGACGTAATAAACAACCCCCGCCAGCGGAAGCACAATGCCCACGTTCAGGCCATAACTCACGTACATTGCGCCCCAATAAAATCCAGGCTCCAGGTCATATTTCTGTCCGCATTCCGGGCAATTTTCCGGCATTTTGAAAAGGTCATTCAGCGCATAAGGATTTGGGTTCTTAAACATTTTCCCCTGGTGGCATCGCGGGCATTTACAAAAAAGGATGCTGTAAAGACGGGTGTGCTTGAGCATTATAATTTTATAAAGGCTGTGAAAACAGGCAGGGCCAAAAAATGTCTCCCGCCAATGGAACCGGTAAAAGCTGGCTTAATCCTTCGTAAAAACCTGTAACTTAAATATTCATAATTGCATCCAGCAAACCCATGCGGTCGCCTTTCTTTTTTACGATAAGCTTAGGTACTGACAGGTTGATGCGCAGCAACTTTTCGGTGGTGGAGCCGAGGAGCATGGCCGCCACATCAGTTTTTCCCCTGGCCCCCATCACGATCATATCTGCCGGTATTTCTTCAGCCAACTGGTTAATAAGCTCATTATTATTCTCGTCTTCCATCAGGGTATAATGGATCCGTGTATCCACACCGGCAGTATCCAGTTTGCTGAGGAATTTTGCATAGTCCTTTTCTGCGTGGCCTTTCATAATTGCTGCGAATTCTTCATAAGATTTTCCGCCATAATAGTATCCGGTAGGCACAGAATAAATGTGCTGGAAATGAATGACAACATTATGATTCAGATTGCGGGCAAGCAATAATGCTTCTTCAGTCGCTTCTAATGAATTGTCAGAGAAATCGGTTGGCACCAGGATGTGGTTGAGTTGCGGCCTGGCGGTATCCGGAATAAAAATAATAGAGCCGGGTACTTTGCGCGCCAGCCGCTGAGGCAACATCCCGCTGCCCCTTGTTTCGTGCTTGCGGCCCACCATCACCAGATCAATTTTCTTGTCCTTATAATATTTCAGCGTAGCAGTAAAAGGATTCCCTTCCCGCACCTCAAAGGACAATTCTATGTCCTTATCGGTAAACCTATGGGCATACTCCTTTTGCATGGTGGTTTCAATTTCTTCATCCACCGGCAGCAATTCATTACCAGCATCCTCCGAAATTTCAGGCTTTTCAAGAAGGTGAAGAAAATAGATTTTTTCGGGTTTGAGCAAGCCACTGATAAAGTTCACATAGTTCACCAGGGTCTCATCAAGTTCGGTTCTGTCAAGGGCTACAAGCCAGCGTTTGAGTTGGATCATCGTGTCACGTTTCTGTTTATGAGGCCAAAGATAATTGTGATTTGACATTTTGGAAACAGGAAAAATAATTTCACCCGTTTTCAGCGCTTTATTTACCAAATGTAAAACTGACTTTTAGCCGGATAATCCCGCACCAGAGAATAATGGAGTTCTGAAAATTCTCGCCTCTGCGGCTTTGCCTGAAATAATTTGTCTCGCCAAGACGCTAAGCATTCATTCTCTTTGCGCCTCTGCGGCTTTGCGTGAAATAATTTGTCTCGCCAAGTCGCTAAGACGCCAAGCATTCATTCTCTTTGCGCGGGGCGGAATCCCGGAGCTACAGGGCAAAAGCCAGCGCTACAAGTTAGTTATCCAAAATTTATAATAAAAGAATCGCTTGCTGCATTTAATCTTAAAAAAAAGTTATGAAAAAAGCAATGAGTTTTCTGAAAAATGCGGGCCTGGTCATTTGCCTGCTGTGTGTAACTATTGAATTATCTGCCACCAAACTTACCGATGCCCTGAAAAACGGTACAGTTACGCTTAAAGCCAATGCGCATGAAGGCAAAAACATCAACCTGATCCTGATGAACCTGCAGGCGGCCACCCAGGAAATAGAGATTGAGCCCGGAACTATCCTCACATCCGGAGATGCGGGCGTGCAACAGGCGATGCTGGTACAGAGAAAGGTAGTGGAACTGCCACCAAATGGCACTTTAGCAACCAGCGCTTATGGAATGTGCATTAACGCCAAACGAAGCGGTTTCTTTGGTCAGGACCTGAACTGGCATGCAGAAGCGGAGGATAAACTGAAGGAAGTCGCAACATTTGTCGCTGCTCACCAATTGTTCGATGAAACCGGCCAGAAGGCTGTTTGGGTAGTTTCAGACAACCATGATCTTTCCGGCATTCACCATGAAGATGCGGATGTCATGCTGAACACCCGCCAGTATCTTTCAGCACTTACAGGAAAGCCGGTGCCCTGGTATGTAAAGCATTATGCCTCCGCTGAATTTGAATCCTGTTCAGGTCCGGTATTCAGTGACGAAGTGGCAAGCATCGAAGGAAATATGGAATTTTACCTGCGTACCAATGGTGCCCTCACCTTTGGCATTTACAATGAGCGGGGCGATCTGGTACAGCTTTTCTTCAGTGGAAGGGGCACAAATCCTGGTGAATATAGCTGTGACTTTACCCTTGAAGCCACCAACCTCAAAAAAGGGAAATACTATGCCCGCGTCTGGAATGACGGAAACCTGGTAAAGCAGAGAGAAATTGAAATTTAGGTTTTAAATGGCAGGCCACAAATTCAGGTTTTAAATCCTGAATGAGAAGGACATTGAGCCACAAAGGATAATTGTTTTTTTAATTGGAAGTGCGTGGAAGTTGGCATTTCCGTTTAATCAAAAAATTCTGGTGCGCTGAGTGTCCTTCGTTTTATTAGTGCCACCTTATTTCCTAAAAACGCAGATGCCTCACGGTGGCGCCATTATTTATCAACTGCTTCAGCGAATCAATGCCGATTTTCAAGTGCTGCTCCGCGTAGAGTTGCGTCACCTTCAGGTCACTTTTTGCAGTTTTTACACCTTCCGGTTCCATCGGCTGGTCGCTTACCAGCAGCAGCGCACCGGTGGGAATTTTATTAAAGAATCCTACGATGAAGATGGTGGCGGTTTCCATATCTATGGCGTAGGCTCTGATCTTTCGAAGATAGTTCTTAAACTTGGTATCGTGCTCCCACACCCTGCGGTTGGTGGTGTATACAGTACCGGTCCAGTAGTCCACGCCATAATCGCGGATGGTGGTGGAGGTGGCTTTTTGGAGCGCAAAAGCAGGCAGCGCAGGCACCTCTGGCGGGAAGTAGTCGTTAGAAGTTCCTTCGCCCCGGATGGCGGCAATGGGCAGCAGCATATCACCAATTTTATTACGGCTTTTTAATCCGCCACATTTGCCCAGGAATAATACGGCTTTGGGTTTAATGGCAGACAGCAGATCCATGATGGTGGCGGCAGTAGGGCTCCCCATTCCAAAATTCATGATGGTAATTCCGCCCGCTGTAGCACTTTGGATAGGCTTATCCAGTCCAATCACTTCCGTTTGGTTCCATTCTGCAAACCTGCGAACGTATAGCGTAAAGTTTGTGAGCAAAATGTATTGGCCGAATGAGTCAAGGTCCTGCCCGGTATATCTTGGCAGCCAGTTTTTTACAATCTCTTCTTTTGTGTCCATAGGTCATATTTAATTTAATAACTGCAAACTAAAAGTGTAAACCAAGGATATGTTTAAAAACCAAGCTTTTCTCCCGGTAATGTAATCGCCCATATTTCCTCAAAATCGGGCCGTGAAAAGAATGTATTTACATTCAACCACTCAGCAAAAAGTTTTTCCATATTTGAGAACAATTATTTGATGATACTTATTTATAAGCTGAATAGTTCGCATTTTTAAAGATTAAATAAAAAAACAGAACTCATGGCAGAGATCAGCATTCAGGAAAAAGAACGTAAACCGATATGGCCCTGGTTTGTGGTGCTCATTATCTTAATTTTTGTAGCCCTTGCCATCTATTGGTTTTCTATGCATGACGAAGACAGAAATGAGGATGAGGGTGTAGCTGCTATTACTGAAGAACCAATGGTTGCTGATACCAGTTCTTTTCCACTGGTGCCGCTTCCCGTAAGTACATTTTTCTCGTTTGCTCACGACTCCGTTCCGGCAGAAAGTCACGATGAGGGTGATGGTGAAATGGGCGTTCATCATGAGTTTACGGGCAAAGGACTTCGTTATCTCGCCAACGCTATTGATGCAGTGATGCGATCTACGGATCTGCAGGATGTGGAAGCCATCAGGAAAATGCAGGAAATTAATGATGCGTCAGATCGCCTTCAGCAGGATTGGGAATCGCTGAATCATGCTGACACTTTGCAAGCAGCTTTCAAAAAAGCCAATGATGTGCTGCGGAAATTGCAACAAACCGAATTTTCATTTCTCGAAAGTCAGGTTACAGAACTGGAGCAAATCGTCTCAGAATTTAAACCGGGAAAAATGACGCTGGAGCAGCGAACACTGGTAAAACGATATTTCCGGACATCGTCAGAAATATTGCAGCAAATGGCCCGGTCAATAGATGAACAGTAAAAAGAATTAAATTAAAAACTCAGAATACTATGAAAGACTCAGAATTGCACGAACATAATCTTTTTCGCCTGCGTACGCTAACTGATTATGAAGTAGCGGAAAATGATCCGGATGTGCGTGACTGGCCCCTTATAGATGAGAATGGAAATGAATTCGGAAACATAGAGGAACTAATCGTAGATCCTAAATTAATGAAGGTGCGCTATCTGGATGTAAAAATTGATGAGGCACATGCCGGAGAATCATTTGGGAAAAACATGCTGATACCGGTGGGGCTTGCGGTAATCCATGAAGATGAGGATAAGGTGGAGGTACCGGAAATTTCACGGGAATTGCTGCTGCGCGCCCCCCGATATGGTGAACCGGGCGCAAAAATAAACCGTAACTATGAGCTTGAGATTAGACGCCACTTCGAGCCTGGAACCACCCAAGCCCCTGCCCAGACAACAGAATTCTACAGCCATCGCCATTTTGAAGAGGATCGCTTCTACAGGAACAGACGGTAGGTGGAGTAACCCACAAGGCAGGTTTCTTTGAAAGAAGCAGTAACTTTCAGCGATAAAAAAAAGACCACGCCATGAAACTGCGAAACCTGCTTTTTCTGATTCTGCTGCTACCAGCAATTACTTCAAAGGCCGACTGGTTCCCTTTTCCACTCTACCAGTATTCTTATTATAAGACTCCAGACTATTATAAATCTGATATTGCCCTATATGTAATAAATGTAGACACCATGATTGGTGACAGCGGCAATACTACCTATAAGTTCCGGCAGAATTTACCATTTCCAGGGGTATCGAATTGTAACACAATCTCCAAGCTTTCTTTGGATATAAGATTTTTTCACCCCTTTAGTTATATCAAATATCATTATTTGGATTCGATAATTGTACAGCAGGATACTTTTTGGCTACACCTCCACGATGAGTACGTATCAATGCTCTTTAAACCCTGGTCAGACTCAGGAGACTCCTGGATTTCTGAGATCAGGTATAGGGGCAGTCTCATCAGGAAAATAAGATTTACCTGCAAAGGCATCTTTCCTGAGTCAATTTTGTCAGTTCCGGACAGCGTAAAGGTTTTTGAAATAGAGGTGTTGAATGAGAATGATCAACCCATTTCTTCCCCGCTGAATGCTGCTACTTTTAAGCTCAGCAAAAGTTTTGGATTTAGCCAATTCATATCATATTCAAATCTTGTTGCAGACAAGGTTGAATACATGAATCTGGTTGGTTTTGAGAATGATAGCATACAAGCGGGTTTTACAGCGTTGGATTTTTCTGATTTTATTACATTGAAACCGGGGGACTTGCTTTTCTGGAGATACGAACGTCATATAGTAGATCCTACTCAGTATGAGCATAGCTTCACCTATTACAAGGATTCAATAACGCAAGTAACCAAAGATTCATTGGCAATCAAGGTATTTTTTAAAAGGATATATAATGATAAAGAATTTAAAATGGATTCAGTTATTTATAAAAGAAATACATACGAGCCACTTTTACAGGCACCTGATCACTGGTTTATAGACGATAGTTTTTACTGGCTATTACTTACTAAAACATATTGGTATTATGATACCAGCCAGATTAAAAATCAAATTATTGAATATAAGAAGGAAGGTTACATTATTTCATCTCCACCTTGTCATTTTGGACAGGTTACTGATACTGATGACTATTTTACGTTCAGTACGAATCTTGGTACCACAGAGACAATAATTTTCGGCCATGCCGCCAAATTTCACACAACCCTGATAGGGTCTGTGATTGATGGTAAACACAATGGACATACCGGGTTGTCTGAAAATTATCCTCCAGCCGCACCTAATCCACTGAGAATATACCCAAACCCGGCAACAGAACGGTTGACGCTCGAAAACCTGCCTGTACATGATGGGCCTTGCCATGTGGAATTATACAATACTCGGGGTCAACTGATATTGCAAAAAACGGTAAATTCAAATTCTGCGGAACTGGATTTATTGTTTTTAGAGAGGGGTGTTTATTTATTAAAAATAAACAGCGCGAACAATATTCACGTGGAAAAAGTAGTGGTGCAACGAAGTCGTTAAGATTTAATAGCAATAGTGTAACGCCATCTTTTTTGATGAGCGTATTTTATTGGTTGCATATTTTGCCAGGCGAAAGCCCAGCCGCTACAACTAATCCGTTGAAACGGTAGTCGGTCCTCACTGCGGCTGTACGTTTGTGTTTTTACTAAAAACATAACTGACACCTGCGCCAATTGCCAGATAAGGATTTTCATCGTATAAGATCATGCCTGCTTCCAGATTACCTTCTAATCGCCAAACGGACAATCCAGGACCGCCAGTAAAGCCAAAAATGGATTGGAAACGATTATCAGCCACGGCACCGCCACCATAAACGCCTGCCCGCAAAAAACCATATTTAAATAGCTGAAGATTTGCATCGAGACCGGTACTAAGGTTATAGCCGACTTCATCAGACGGGCCTAATATTGTACCCGCCTTGAAGTATGGAATTACAGAAAAGGTGGCGTAGCTCCTGCGATAATATTTTATTCCCGACATCAGAATCCCTACCTCATGATCAGTACCCAATCCTACGTATCCGCCCACTGCGTGATACTTCGGAAGCCGTGACGATTCAATTCGTTCCTTCACTGGTCTTGTTGGCTGCCATTTTCCAGGTAGCAGCGTATAATGTACCCCGGCTCCCACCTTGTAGTAGGAAGGCCAGGACAGATCAGTTCTGGGCATATAGTTCAGGACGTCCTGTGTGAGCACCAGCCGCCCCGCCATATACAGTTGCCAGCGTTCGATATTGTAGTTCAGGCTTGCGCCCAAATGCAGCGTTTGCTCCAGATGATGCGTAGTTTCACCGTCCTTCACCTCACCGGTAGTATGGCGGGCGGCATCGAAATGATAATAATGCGTGGATTTATAGTACAATGCTGAAATACCGGCTAAGGCATGTACGCCAAATTTTTGATTGCGGGTTTTCAACACCCGGTATCCTATCTCAAATGGAAGAGAAAACCCCATCGTGCGGCTATTCACCATAAGATCATATTGATCGGTTGAATAATCCACAAAGAGGGTATCCGAACTTTTCGTAATAATAGTGGATGCAAAGGTTTCAGGATGGGATTGAACATGGCGGGTATAGCTGCTGCTGCCATAATTGCTGCCAAGCTGCAGGCTGAGATTGCGCTGCGGATACCATTGTGCATGAATGCCCAATCCCATGGCAGGAGGCTCATGTCCAGGAAGGTCGTTGAAGTAAACCAGACTCCCCTCGCCCCCAACCCTCACCTGGCCCATGGCGGTGGTAGAGGACGCGAGGGAAAGCAATACACAAAAGAAGCAGGTTAAGAAATTCATAGTTTGATATCATTTAAGGATAATCAAAAATATAAATTAAAAATGAATTGAAAGCTTCAAATGGTTTTCACCGAAAATGGGTGTTCTGCTTTATCCCTTACCCCTTAGAATTGGTATCTCACTCACTCAGCCGGTAAAACCAGGAGACCATTTGTGACCCTGATTTAAGTACAACATATAAACTATATTGCTAAAATTGAACTTTTTGCGGGGGGAGGGGGGTTATGCTGATAACTTTTGTAAACCAATAACAAACTTCCGAGGATTAATAAAAGCTATTATTTTATAAGTAAAATAACTTATTTATTCCTCTTCGACAAATCTATAAATTTTAAATACCATGAGAATATTTACTTTTTCTTTAATTGTTTCCTCATTATTTATTGCAGGCTTTTTTCAAGCCAATGCAAAGGTTACTCAATACTTTTCCACAGGGGGAGAGGAGAATGTGCAAATGATAAGCACTGACGCTGATGGAAACCGATATTTGATTGTGAGATTTAAGGATACGCTATATGTAAGTAACCAGACAACACCCATTTTAAATCCTGAACCAGGATGGAATGCACTCGCTTTAATTAAGGAAAGCAAATCAGAACAGCTCCTGTGGAGTAAGGTTATCCCGTTTGAAGAAGTTCCATTATTTACGTCTCTTCAAATCGGCAGCAACAGCAATATTTATTTGACCTCTGGTCTCAGAAATCAAATGAAATTTGCAGGCAAGACATGGAGTAACCCTTTCTCTTCTTTTGCAGCTACCGTATTGCTGCGTTTTGATGCTAATGGAAATCTGGTTTGGGATCAGTTTTATTCATCGGATGGCGGAAACGCTTTCTTAAGGGCAGTTGTGGAAGATGACGATTTATACCTGGCCGGCCATTTTAATGGCGACTCCTTAAAATGGGAAAACCATTCCCTGGCATCCGGATCAGGTATTGGTACAGGGGTAATTTTCAGGTATGACGAAATGAACAATGAACTTTGGCGCACAACCCTGAACAGTGATACCATTAAATACTTAAACCCCGCTTTTGTACGAAACAACAACCTCACTTTTTCAGCGACTTTTTCCGGAAATCAGTTATTAATTAATAATCAACCAGGTACCGGACTTAATATAACCGGCAATGCAGAGCATCCTACAGTTGCATCGGTAAATGTAAATAGCGGAGAATATGTGAGTGGCTGGACGGCCACTGGTGGCAGAGGGATGTGGGGCCGTGCCGGTGATTTCGGGCAAGTGCTTCCTCACCCTTCTGGCGGTACTTTATTGTCAGGAGTATTTATGGATGACATTACCATTGCCGGGACGACTATTAATATTTATAATAAGTTTTATGGCGAGCAGCACATGGTTTTTCTTGACGAAAACAACGATGTAGTGTGGAAACGTTCTTTTGCTGATTCGGTTAATTTCATTCCTGTCAGAGCCGATATAGGCTCTGACGGCACCATTTATCTGGGTGGTAATTTCGCTAAAAGGTTACAAACATCCGGCATACAAGAAACTACCCTTGCCGAAGACGCATTCGTATTGGCATTGGATGAAAGCAATAACATTCTTGGCTTCAAAAGAACATTTACCAACTTCTTCATTGTTGCGAGTATAGATGTAAACACGATTGAAGCTAAGGAAGACGGTGGAGTGGCAGTAGGAGGGCAGTTTAACAATATTACTCATTTCGGCACGGATTCCTTAATTAACCATGGATATCAGGATGGCTTTTTGTGGGAATTAACAATGGGAGAGCTTACTGCTATTCAGGATTATGATGCAACAGCCCATTTTTCTAAAACCACTATTAACGTATATAACGTATATCCCAATCCCACAACGGATAGGCTGAACGTTAGAGGCCTATCGCCAAATGAAAGCTATCAGGTCAAGGTTTTTTCGATTACCGGAGCTTTAGTAATGGATCAAAACCTATCCCATGCGAATAGCATCATTTCATGTTCTGATATTCCAAAAGGAACATATTTCCTTCGGCTCATCAATGACCGGGGTGATATGAATCACATCGCATTTGTGAAATTATAACGATTGGTAGTTTATTCTCCATCATCCGGAGCAGTTTGGCAGTACAATCTCCCCGTTAAACGATTGTGTTCTTCTTTATAGAAAGCAGTACAAGCGCTACCCAATCCCGGAGCAAAACCCTCGAAGGGTTCCGAAACCCTTCGAGGGTTGGGAGAGAAGGGTTAAACATCCCAGATGACTTCGCCAGGCGGTAGCCTGATGTTGCAGTTAAACCGTTGAAACGGTTGTGGGTGGGCATTTTTTATACCCCCGGTTGAAACCGGGGGCTATTGATCAAAATGTTGGAAACCAAAAAGTATGGATCGCAAAAAAAGCCAGGCGGAAGATTCTTCATATCTATTGATCTATTTGATCAGGCGGCAGGTGGAAGTCTGGCGTTCCTACTGCCTACGGTGCGCCATTATTACCGGGGGCATTCCATTAAAGGGATTTGCACGGCCCAGGCCGCGGGAGTCCATTCCTACGGCACGTTTCACCGCATTCAGGCCAAAGCGGTTGCGCATTTTGTCCATGGCCTGATACAGGTTTATAAGCTCGGGATTATCTTCAAAGAGCTGCATCTGGTAGCCTCCCCCTGTCAGGTGGCTGAACTTTAGCCCCACCAGCCGCACCAGCAGGCGCTTGTTGTAAAGTTTCTCAAAAAGCTCTTTTGTATAATCTATTACATGATGATCGCAGGAAGTGTAGGGAATGCGTTTTTGTAACGTATAGGTGTTGAAGTCGGAATACCGGAGTTTTACCGTAACGCAGGCGGTGAGCTTGTTTCCCTGACGTAGCTGGTAAGCCAGGTTTTCGGCCATCGCTATCAGCAGGTTGCGGAGCTTGGTTACGTCCGTGGTATCGTGTTCAAAAGTGCGCTCCAGCGAAATTGATTTCCGCTCCTGATATGGCTCTACGGGGGCATTGTCAATGGCATTGGCTTTTTTCCATATTGCCACGCCATTCTTGCCCATCGCCTTTTCCATCAATTCTACGGGCATTTCCTGCAAGGTGTGTATTTTCTTCACGCCCATGCGACCCAGGAGCAACGCGGTCTTTTCTCCTATCATGGGGATTTTTCCTACCGGCAACGGTGAGAGAAATGGTTTTTCCAGGCCCCGTTCCACCTGTATTTCATTATTCGGCTTGGCCTCGCCTGTCGCCACTTTTGCCACCGTTTTATTTATTGACAGGCCAAAGGATATTGGCAGCCCCGTTTCTTTTATGATCTTCTTTCGCAGGGCCGATGACAATTTATAGCAGCCAAAGAAGCGGTCCATCCCACTTAGGTCCAGGTAAAATTCATCAATGGAGGTTTTCTCGAAGAGGGGCACCTCCTGCTTAATGATTTCCGTAATAATATCAGAATACTTGCTGTAGCGGCCCGAATCTCCTTTCAGCACTATGGCGTCCGGGCAAAGCTGCAGGGCGGTGCGCATGGGCATGGCCGAGTGTATGCCGAATGTCCGCGCCTCATAACTGCACGAGGCCACCACGCCCCGGCTGCCGGTGCCACCCACGAGTACGGGCTTTCCATTGAGCCTGCTGTCCATAAGCCGCTCCACCGACACAAAGAATGAGTCGAGGTCCATGTGGACGATTGTACGATTATTTGAGGCTGATCCCATGTTTTCGATTTTCGGGAGTAACTATTTTTTGTGGTGGGGAAAGATAAGCAGAGATGCTTAAAACAACCCAAATGCAGAAAGGGATATTAAACGGCAAAACTACCCAATATTTCTACCTTTGCACCCGCCAAAACGGAACCGATGGATAGAAACAGCATAATCGGGATTGTCCTGATTTTCGTAATACTTATAGTCTTTTCCTACCTAAATGCACCTGACCCTTCTCAGGATGCGCTGGCGCCACGCGAAACCGATACGGAGCAAGTGGTGCCACAGAAAGCGGAAGATGAAGCTCAGCAAATAGAAAAAGCAAAGGAGGAAACCAAACCCATCCTTCCGGGGGATTTTGCAGCATTTTCTGAAGGAGAAGAGGGGGAAGTAACGCTCGAAAATGAACACCTCATAATGAGGGTTTCCCGCAAAGGGGGGACGCCTTCCTTCGTTCAGTTGAAGAACTATAGTACTTTCGATTCTATGCCGCTGGTGCTTTTCAGCGGGCGTAATGACTGGCAATTCGGCTATCTCTTCCGTACTCATGATCAGCAGGTAAATACCTCCGACCTTTATTTTGATACAGAAGATGCAGACATCCGGGTAACCGGAAATGATTCTGCCAGCCTTACCATGCGGCTTGATATGGGCGGAGGGCAGCGAATAGAGCAAACATACACGCTCCACGGTAACAGCTATATGCTTGGCTACGATGTAAAGTTTATTGGTTTTGATAATGTTATTCCGCGCAGCCAGCAATCCATGCAAATCCTCTGGCATGCAAACCTCCTGCGCCAGGAAAGAACAGCAAAGGAAGAGCGAATACATACCAGCGTGCATTATAAACTGGCCGAAGAGGGCGCTGATTATCTGTCAGAAACCAGCGATGAATCAGAAGAATTTCAGGAGAAACTGACCTGGATTGGTTTTAAGCAAAAATTCTTTACACAAACCCTGATCTCTGAAGATCACTTTGCAGGCGGGAAGATTTCCACCCAAACGGATGAAACCTCTGACACAGTAAAAACCCTGGATGCAGTGCTGAACCTGCCACTGTCTCACTCCGGCAATGAGCATTACAACATGGCCCTGTACTTCGGGCCGGTGCATTATGAAACGTTGAAGCAATATGCCAGTATTGACCTCCACAAGCAGGTTTTCCTCGGCTGGCCCGTATTCCGCGAGGTGAACCGTTTTCTGGTAATTCCGCTCTTTAATGCCCTAAATGATTATATCGCCAGTTTTGGAATTATTATCCTGATCCTGACGCTGATTATCAAGCTCGTCCTCTCCCCGCTCACCTACAAGAGCTACCTCTCTTCAGCAAAAATGCGGTTGCTCAAACCTGAACTGGACGAGATTAAAAAGAAAACTGGCGGGGACATGGCCAAGCAACAATCAGCACAAATGACCTTGTACCGGAAGGCAGGCGTAAGTCCTTTTGGCGGATGCCTGCCCGCTATCCTGCAGATGCCCATCCTCATCGCGATGTACAGCTTCTTCCCCTCTTCCATTGAATTAAGGCAAGAGCCCTTTTTGTGGGCTTCAGATCTTTCTACCTACGATTCTATAATGGACCTGCCCTTCGATATTCCTTTTTATGGTTCCCACATTAGCCTTTTCACATTGCTCATGGCCATTGCCACTTTCTTTTATGGAATTATAAACAGGCAAATGCAGCCTTCAATGGGAAGTGATGGCCCAATGGCGGCTCAAATGAAAATGATGGTGTATCTCCCACCTTTCATGATGCTATTTTTCCTCAACAGTTATGCTTCAGCCCTCAGTTATTACTACCTGCTCTTCAATCTTTTTTCTATAGGCCAGTTCTATCTTTTCCAGCTTGTAATTGATGAGAAAAAGCTTCATGCTCAAATTGAAGAAAAAAAGAAACGCCCGGTTACAAAATCCAAATGGCAGGCTCGGTTAGAACAAATGGCTAAAGAGCAGCAAAAAAAGCAGGCTGCAAAAAAATAAGGATTTCAGCCCTTTGAGTTATTGTTTTAAATTAAAAATAATAACCCTTTAAAAAAAGGAAAATATCAAATTGCCGGCTCCCGATTTTAAATATTTAAAACACATCATTGAGAAACCTGAATTCAGGTTGATTGGTGAGGAAGCCGGGACAATGGGCGTGGAAGTATACCTGGTGGGCGGCTATGTGCGCGATGTCCTGATCGGAAGAAGAAGTAAGGATGCAGACCTGGTGGTAGTGGGCGATGGAATTGCTTTCGCAAAGCACATGGCCAGGGTCATGGGCTTCGCGGATAAAATCACGGTTTTCAAGAATTTCCAGACCGCACATCTTAAAACGAAAGAGATGGAACTGGAATTTGTAGGTGCCCGGAAAGAATCTTATTCGCGCCACACGCGCAACCCACAGGTGCAGCAGGGAACGCTGGAAGATGATCTGAGCAGGCGCGATTTCACCATCAATACCCTGGCAATCAGCGTCAATAAAAACGACTACGGAAATCTGGTGGATCTTTTTAAGGGATGGGATGATCTGAAAAAAGGCATTATCAAAACCCCGCTGGCGCCCGGAACTACCTTCTCTGACGATCCGCTGCGGATGATGCGCGCCATCCGTTTTGCCGCACAACTGCAGTTTCGTATTCAGCCTCAAACGCTTAACGCTATTGCTGAGCACCGGGAGCGCATCAGTATCATTACCCAGGAACGGATTACTGATGAACTGAACAAGATCATGGCTTCCTCCCATCCTTCCGTGGGGTTTAAGCTACTGATGAAAACGGGATTGCTGCATCTCATCTTTCCTGAACTGGTGGCACTCCATGGCGTGGAAACCATCAACGGCCACTCACACAAGGACAATTTCTTTCATACCCTGCAGGTGCTGGATAACCTGGCCGGAATGAGCGATAACCTCTGGCTGCGCTGGGCGGCTTTGCTCCACGATATTGGCAAGCCCTCCTCCAAACGGTTTGAAGAAGAAGGAGGATGGACTTTTCACGGCCATGAAGTAATTGGCGAGCGGATGATCCCCAAACTATTTCGCAAGCTGAAACTGCCGCTCAATGATAAAATGAAATACGTGCAGAAGATTGTCGCACTGCATCTGCGCCCCATAGCCCTGGCACAGGAAGAAGTCAGCGACTCAGCCCTGCGCAGGCTCCTGGTAGAAGCCGGTGACGATATTGAAGATCTCTTCCTGCTTTGCCGTGCAGACATTACCTCAAAGAACGAGGAGAAGGTGGAGCGGTATCTTGCCCGCTTCGACAAAGTATGGGAAAGACTGGAGGTGGTGGAAAAAAAAGACCAGATGCGCAACTGGAAACCGCCCATTACCGGTGAAATAGTGATGGAAACTTTCGGAATTAAACCGGGTCCTGAAGTGGGCAAAATAAAACACCAGGTACGTGAGGCCATCCTCAGCGGGGATATTCCAAATAAGTATGACGCTGCTTTTGAATATATGCTAAAAGCCGGAAAGGACATGGGCCTGAAAAAGGTTAAAAGCTGAAAGACTTCCCGGCTGCCTGTTTACGCGAAAAAGAAAGGCCATTACATTTTTTTAGCTTTCAGATATTCTTCATTTGTATTTGCATTAAATATCAACCGGTGCGCCACCTCCACCGTTTTATGAGGATTGGCTTTCAGCACCTTTTGCAATGAATATTCTTTGGTCTCAATCGCGCTGAGCAAATGAGGAAGTGCGTTTTCATTCCACACTGCGATGAGCGGTTCAGGATGGCCAGCGCCCGGAGCTTTTGCGCAGCAGGCTATGAACTGTTCATCATTCGCAGTGATCAATGCTTCTGGCAGTGCATCATCATAAAAGGGCAGGTCACAACTCACAAAAAATGCAGAAGCTGTCCGCAGTCGTTGCATCGAACCGGCTATTCCGGCCATTGGCCCAATACCATCCCACGGGTCAATAATAAGATTTTCTATGCCTTCAAAAATTCTTGTTTGATCCTGCCGGCATGAGATCCAAACCTGACCAAACTGCCGGGAAAGCCGGCTGTGCATTACCTGCCATTGCGCTCCCTTTCCATAGTCAAGCAAATTTTTATCAGCGCCCATACGGCTGCTTTTCCCCCCGGAAAGCAAAATGGCCGGCATTGAATATTTAGGTTTGGGCATTATTGAAAATTAACTTTTTTGAATTAAAATACAAGGTAAAAGTAGTATTATGTGCAACAGTTTTAAAATCTAAAAAAGAAATGCTAAAATACCTGAAATTTTATATCGCCATCTATTTAATTGTAATAGGGGTTTTTTATCATTCCATTGTTCTAAAAGCGCTGGCAGGAACGGAATCATAGCGTGTAGGCAGTATAATATCAAGTGCTTTGATTGCTGCACTAATTATTACTTTTTTTATTAAAGCTAAATCTCAAAGGGTGCATAAGAAAGTGTTGAAGAATGGGGATACTATATAAGTGTTTTATGGGTTTTGCTGTCTCAAGGGGGCATAATAATCTATTTCTTTAAAAGGATTGTAAAGAATATTAAGAATTAGATTTGTTATATTTTTTAAACTTCTTCACCTGACGTGTGCTATTACTGGCCATCCCGCCCCACGGTCATGCAGGTTGTAATAAACGGAGGCGAGACGCCTCGGAATAGCTCACGCTCGCGGGACGCCAAGCGAGAGCAATTGAAATGGAAAAACTTGAAGTCGCAAATTGTGACTTCAAGTTGGGGTCACTTCAAAAACTCCTTCGTTTGATATTTTCTCAGGTTCACAACTTCGCGGTGCTCGTTAAATGCGTGGAGAGACTGGCTGATATATTTGGTTGGCCAGAGGATCCGCGTGCTGCGTTCTTCTACGTTATAGGCGGCAGTGTAAAGCGTTACAAAAGATTGCTTCGCCTGGTTGTGATACAGAGGCAGATTGAAAAACCTGCGGATCACTTCTTCTTTATCGAGATGGGGCAATACCAGCAGGGCTTCCAGGAATTCTTTCCGTTCCAGGGTACCTGTAAGGGCGGCATATTCCATCCACTCCACTACTTCCTGATGGTTGGTAGCTACCCACGAATCGGACAGAAGGGGCCTGCGGTCGGGAGAGAGGAAGAGGGTTGAAAAAGAACCGTGCGTATCTACCATAGTAATATTATAGGCCATGTGGACAGGAACACGCAGAAACAGCCGTTGAGCCTCCGGGACGGTAGCGCAGGTTTCCAGGGCATAGCGCACCACCAGCGGAATACCAAAGCCTTTCCCGGTGACATTGCGGCCACCAAAAGTGAGCGACACAGCCAGGCCATCTTCGTTAATCCCATCGAGCAGGCCCCAGTTGCAGTCAGAAACGCCCATCACATGTTTCAACCAATTGGTTTTGAGCATTACGCCCTCGAATAGCCGGGGATCATAGTCATAGTTGCGGATAATCCCATAAGGCGGTTTGGTCCAGGCCAGTTGTGTGCATCCGCTCATAAATGGCGGAGGGCTGTAGAGGCTGAGGTAGCGGGAAGCTATATCTCCGCCACCGGCCAGGGAACAAAGTTGTTCGTACACCGGCAGCAACTCAGGCATGTGCTCTTTGAGTTGGTTATAACAGGTTAGATAGCCGGGCCGGGACAAGAGCCCTTCCTGCGCGTACCATTTTTTATAAAAAGGCCATGATCTGTCAAAAAGGGATTTCCATTTTTCTCCGGGCTGGTCTTCCCGGACGCAATTCATTGATACGAGCATGGCTACATCATTTTGAAGCCGCCTATTTCAGCCACCCTTTCCTGCACATAAGGATCGTTGCCGGGAATTTTGGATTTGTACAATGATTTAATCGCGTGTATCCAGCTCTGGGCGCGGTCGCGCAGTTGGAAATCGTCAGTCATCAGGCGGCCGCGCATTACCAGGATTCCTATGTCTGCTCCTTCATAAAAATAATCGCCCACGCGGGTAATGCGCAGGAAGAAGGCTTCCCGCTCACTTTCCACTGCTCTCCGGTGGGTATCCATCCGGTCGAAGTAGATGCAGCCGTTTTCATCCATGCGGTAAATCCCGGATCGCGGAGCCTGGGTTACATATTCCACCGTATCCTCCGTATGCTTGATCACAAGCTGGCCCCAGGAGTCTATATTAATATCGCTGAACCAGCGCGTATTAATGGCGTCTACATCCAGCTCGTAGGGCTGATTCATATATTCGAGCAAATGAAAGATAAACAACGGTGCATCAGCCAGTGCAAACACGGCATGGTTGGTAATGGAACTGGCACCGGTTACCCGCGGATTAAGCTCTCCCAGGTATATTTCATCTGTTCCTTCTTCAATCAGGAAGTCCAGTTCGAAATAGCCTTTGTAGCCTTCCTTGCGAAGCTGATTGCCGAACAACTGCGTGTATTCGCGGGCTTTTGTCCGGATCGTTTCATTGAATGCCTGTGGGAAAATTTCGTTGCCGCACCAGCCGCCCTTATAGGGTGTCAGCTCTTTAAAACCAACCAGCTCCGTCATCAGCGGGGCCACTATGGTTCCGTGCTGCGTTACGCAGGCTTCAATGGCTGAACCAAAGCAGCTTATCCGCTTCATCACCTTTACTTCACTTTCGCTTTCTATTTCATCCTTATACTTATTGTATTCCTCCTCATCAGAGATAAAAAAAGTAGTATGGCCGGAGTCACCAAACGGTGTCTGGATCACGAGATCGGTACCCAGATGTTTGGACACCTCGCCCAGGTGTTCGTAGCTATCTACTTTGGTAAGCACATTTGGTACACATGGCACACCTGCTTTTTCAGCGATGCGGTTGGTATTTACCTTATTATCCATGTGGGTACGCATTTCTGCTGAAGGAAACGCCACCTCCAGCCCCAGGCTTTTTGCCAGCTCTTCTGTGTGGTCATTAAACATGAGGAAAAGCGCTTTTCCTTTATCGCCCCTTTTGCGGATATAATCAACTACTTCTTTATGCTCCAGCAGGTAATTGTTAATGTCTTCAATGCTTTGAAATTCCTCATGGGGTAATTCTTCCTTGGGTGAAAAAACATTCGGATGCTTACCATCAAAACACTCTATGTAGCAGATGAACTTAAACCCTTTCACCCATTCATCGGCTCCCAACAGGTTGAAGTTGGTAGCGCTGATGAAGTAAATCGGAATTTCATTGGTATAAAAAAACCTGCGGATGTCTGAGATTCCTTTGAGTGTCGGGATGTTACGCGTATTATTGGTCATGGGTTAATATTTTGAAATGAATAATTAACTGTTATTGATGTTGGCGGCTGGAGACATCATGGCGGTTGTGGTGGTTTTCTTTCTGTTCAGCACCTTGTCAGAGAATATTCTTAAACCCATTTCAGGCCTGTAGCCATGTATTTCTTTTACATCAAGTTTAATAAAGAATTCAAGGATACCGGTGCTCAATACCTGCCCTGGCACCAGGATGGGGAAACCGGGAGGATAGGGAATAACGAAGGAGGCAGCCACAATTTCGCGGCCCTCTTTCAGCGCTTTCTGGCAATGCTGCAGTTTTATATGGCGGCAGTTTTCATCATCATACGATAAAAAGTAGGCCTCGCGTAAATTACCTCCCGGAACTCCCGGCAGCGCCTGGAAGGAATGATGAAAATGGCTGAAGTCCGGAAGTGGCGGGCATTCTTCAATCAATGAATGAATCTTCTTTTCTTCCAAACGTTTTTCCTCCCCTGAGAAAGCTTTGAACCTTTCGTCAAGCTGACTGGAAATTTTTAGCAGCACACTGAGCAGGTAAGCTACCGAACTCCGGGTAGTACCAATATTCGTCATAAAAAGCACCGTATTACGCGAGGTCTTATTGATCTGAATTCCAAACTGATCCATGAGATACTTATTTTTAAAAGTATCGCCATCCACGCCTGTTCGGCCGATGTGCAGATTTATTTTGGTAGGATCCAGCACGAACTCATCGTTTTTCCAGGCTTCTTCCATACGAAACCACCCTGTTTTGGGATTGAAATATTCGGTGATTTTTGAATGGCGGAACTGTGCCGGGATCAGATCCTGCACGGTGAGCACTTCGAAATATTTATTGAGCTTGGGATGCGTACTGATCTTTGATCGCAGGATCATGGCCGTTTCAATGCTCTTCTCCACCATTTCATACCCCTCGAACTGCACTTGCCTACGGCCAATGTCCAGCGAACCGAGGATCTGGTAATTGGGCGAAGTGGAGGTATGGGTTTTATAAGCCTCCAGGAAAGAGTCTTCGGTCTTCCGTTTAAACTCCTCATCCCAAATGTGGATCATTGAGCCTTGCCGCAACGATGAAAGTGTTTTATGCGTAGACTGCGTGGCATAAACCCGCAGACACACTTTGTCAGGATCAGGCATTCCGCTTTTGTCATCTGCGTTCTCGTAGGCCTTTCGATATGCCTGGCTCTTGTATTTCTCACTGAGCACGCGGGCAGCATACATGGCCGTGCGTTGCTTGTAAACCGGGGTAAAAGCGGCAAAAGCGAACCAGGCTTCATCCCATAAAAAAATGATATCCGGTTTGATGGTCAGTATCTCCTCCATCACTTTTTGCGTGTTATATACCACCCCATCAAAAGTGCAGTTGGTGAGCAACAGCATGCGCACCTTTTCCAGTCGTCCTGCTTTTTTCAGTGCCAGGAGCTTGTTCTTGATATGTTCAAGTGGAACAGCGCCATACATTGAATATTCTTTTACCGGATAGCTGTCAAGGTAAACAGGATAAGCACCTGAGAGCACCAGCGCATAGTGATGTGATTTATGGCAGTCGCGGTCAATCAGCACCAGGTCCTCAGGTTGTGCAAGCGCCTGTACCACAATTTTATTGGCAGTAGAGGTACCGTTGGTGACGAAGAAAGTATTCTTGGCGCCATACGCATTTGACGCCATCTCCTGTGCCTTTTTGAGGGGCCCTGTAGGTTGCAGCAAAGAATCGAGGCCACCGGTAGTCGCTGAGGTCTCAGCCAGGAAAAGGTTGCGTCCATAGAATTCGCCAAAATCACGGATCCAGTGGGATTTGAAAACCGAGTTGCCACGGCTGATCGGCATGGCATGGAACACGCCTGTTGGCTTTTGGCTGTAATCCACCAGCGCGGAAAAGAACGGGGTGTGATAACGTGCTTTAATTCCCTGCTGAATACTGAGATGGATCTCCTGCAGATCTTCGGTGCGATAAAAGATCCGGTTAAAGCCTTGCAGCGTATCATCCTGCAGATCCTGAACCCGGGTGTCAGTAACGTAGTAGACGTCAAGCTCCTGCCTGAATCTCTTTACCAGCTTTCCTAATATGGGCCCGTAATCTGATTGAACCTCTTCATCTATATCCAATCCTTTAATGCTGTTGATAAACGGCCTCAGCAGGCTGAGTGAGTTCTTTGACCGGAATGGAATGCCATAACGCACTACCACAGCCTGTATATTCCTGTTGAAGAGGAGGGCGATCAGGGCATCCTGGAAGGAGGAGGTAACTACGGTATCAAAAGTGAAATCTTCTTTATGACTCCGCAAGTCTTTGAATTCCTGCTTGAGGTTTTCACGCCCTTCACGGTCAATATCATCCACAAACAGCACCTCAAAATATTTTTGCTGTAAATTTTCTTCCGGATCCTTACTTTCTATATCGTTACGGCTTTCATGGTCCGTCATCATCGGTTTTGAACTGTACCTGTAAACCTCACTGGTCAGATTGCGCAATATTTCATTCACCCCGCGAGAGAGGGCATTGTAATCAGCTTTCTTGTAAAAGTGGTTGAGGCGTTCGATTATTTCAATTCCGGGGAAAGCCCAGTACTGCTCCAGGATCTTCAGGGTTTTGAGGCTGCTTTCCACTTGCCGTTCCGCGTCAGGTTCATCATTCCCCCCACTGTTCTTTAGCTTGAGCGCTGATTTTTTCAGTTGTTGCCAGGTGCTTGAGCGCAATTGGGCTACATTAAAATATTCCTGATTAAACCCTTTGTTTTTGATTCGCCTGGTCATAGTTATGGTTTTGCGTGCAGCGCCAGTTTATTGCCTTCTGTATCTACAAATAAGGCAAAATGCCCGGCCGTTTCATTTATCAGTGTCTTCTCCATTAACACGCTGCCCCCGGCTTCTTTAATTCTTTGCAGCATGCCATCCATATCCTTTCCTGCATTAAGGTAGATCAATGGGCCTTTGTCTCCGGGTACACTTCCTGTCCCGCTAATTATCGCACCTCCAATTCCTGTGGAAGAAGGGAAAAAAGCCATTGTAAGGCCGTTCATCTCTGAAGTTTCCATTTTGAACTGATAGATGAAACTATAGAATTTGCAGGCCCGGTCAAAGTTATTGGCCGGAATTTCAAACCATGTAATGAAATCTTTATATTCAGGTATGCTGTCGGAACCGCTGAGTTGAGCGCTATGGGGTACCGATTGTTTTTTAGGTGTGTATTTGCTCATCAGGCAATTGGCTGGTTAATTAAATTAAAATCCTTTATTCCTCAGATCTTCGGGCATTATTCGTGTGCCGCTTTCATCCATAGCTGAAGGTTCCTGCATTATCTTTTTGATTTGAGCCAGCCTGGTAGGTTTTTCCAGTTCGCCCAGCTTTTGGAGTTCCGGATACTCCTTTCCCCTTTCATAAATATCAAAGTGGATCTTGCGGTCGCGGAAACTCTTCAGCGGCTGGCCCAGGCGGAGCAGACCGTGCTCGCGGCTGCGTTTCACCCGCTCCATGTCTATTTCTATGGGGATCTGTTCCGGGCCTGTGCCCGCCTGGTAAATTACCCGGCCATCCGGTCCGCAAATGATGGAGCGGCCCGTGCCTCCATCGCCCAGGCCATTAATATCGAAAACATAACATTGATTGGTTGCTGCCGTAGCCTGCACCAGCGCCAGTTCCACATCGCGGTCAATTGTGCCGGTGAGTGTGGGGTGCAGGATCACATCACAGCCGTTTACCGCCAGCGTCCGGGAGGTTTCAGGGAACCACATGTCATAGCAGATGGTCAGTCCGAAACGGCCTACCTCCGGCACATCGAAAAAGAAAAACTCAGTGCCTCCGGTTACGCCCACTTCATAAGGATAAAAAGGGAACATTTTGTCGTAGCGGCCCACTATTTCACCTTCCGGATTGATGACCGTTGCCGTATTGTAGATCCTCTCATGGCGGTTTTGGAACATGCTGCCCGGAATCAACCAGATCTTGTTTTTGCGGGCCAGCTCTCTGAATTCATCTTCCACCTCATTAGGAAAAGGCTTAGCATGATATAGCAACGGCCCGAAGGCGCACAATTCGCTCAGCAAGACCATTTGCACCCAGGGATATACTGAGACGGTAACCTCAATATTATGTTTCATCAGCGCCACATTGCTATGGCTGGCTGAAACGGGCATTTGAATTCCTGCAATGGAAAATGGTTTCATTTATTTTTTAATAAAATTTCTTGGTAAATAAAATAATTATAAAACTAAAAGAGGACATCAGCCTAAAATTTTATCCAGTTCCTCTTCCACTATATCGAGTCCTTTATGGAGTTGTTCATCCGTTATTACCAAAGGACTCAATACCCGGATCACATTCTTATGCGTTCCTGCACTTATCAGGATCAGACCTCGTTCAGCACATGCCAGCAGAAGCTTGTAGCAGGTCTCATGGTCCGGCTTTCGTGGATCGCCATCTTTCACGAATTCCATCGCCATCATAGCACCCAAACCGCGCACATCGCCAATTTCAGGATGTTTGCGTTGCATCGGTTCAAATCGTTCACGTACAATTTCTCCCACTTCGGTTCCACGCTGGTTCAGGTCGTTGTCTTCCATCAGTTTCAGGGTAGCGAGCGCTGCGGCACATGAAACGGGATTGCCGATGTATGTGCCTCCGATAGTGCTTGGTTTGGCAGCATCCATTACCTCAGCCCTGCCCAGTACAGCGGCTATTGGCATCCCCGATCCCAGTGATTTGGCCCAGGTAGAAATATCAGGCATTACCCCGAAGTGCATATAAGACGCCCACTTGCCCGTACGGCAGAAACCTGTTTGTACTTCATCAAAAATGAGCATGATTCCATATTCATCGCAGAATTTCCGCAGTCCATGCAGGTAACCGGCCGGAGCTATGTTAAAGCCGCCTTCGCCCTGGACAATTTCCATAATAACGGCAGCCACATTGTTCGGGTCTACCATATTGCGCATGGATTCATGCATCCGCTTCAGCTCCTGATCCACGAATTTTTCTTCCGTCAGGCCGTTTCCGTAGCGGTAATAGTTTGGGAATGGCAGCCGGTAAACTTCAGGTGCAAAAGGCCCGCAGTCAAGCTTATAGTCCACTTTTGAAGTAAGCGTCATGGCCATCATGGTGCGGCCATGAAAAGCTCCGGTAAAGGAAATGATAGCCTGCCGGCCTGTTGCCTGTCGCGCAATTTTTATGGCATTCTCCACCGCCTCGGCTCCGGTACTCACCAGCATGGCTTTGGTATGATCGCCATGTGGCAGCAGTTGTGTAAGCTTTTCGCAGAGCGCTATGTAGGGTTCGTAGGTTACTACATTGAAACTGGTGTGAATGAATTTCTTAGCCTGCTCATAGATGGCTTCCACCACCGCGTCAGGAGAATGGCCGGCATTCACCACGCCAATGCCCCCGGCAAAGTCAATCAGTTCACGCCCGTCACTATCAATAATAATCGCTCCCTTCGCTGATGCAGCAGTAGCCGTATTAAACACGCCTACTCCATTGGCCACAACAGCCTTTCTTCTTTCAAGCAATTCTTCGCTTTTGGTTTTTGTTAACATGTTGTTAATCAAATTAATATATGAATAAAATTTAGATCCCGAAATTGACTTTACGATAAATGATATTTTAGCGGACTATTAAAAATCATTTAACTCAAAACCGTTAAAGGAAAAGCCTGTTTATGGGATCTTGCGCAAAGTTAAATTTATTCCCAGGTGGAAATTCGATGGTTTGAAAAATCCGTAAATGGCTTTGGAAGGAACCAGACGCTGAAGGGCAAATGCCTGATTTCTCTTGACGCTGCGTATTTTACAGCTTTATCCTGGTTATTCCTTCGGAGAAATCCTGCTGGAGTAACCCTTCTATTGCGTGGAAGTTTTTGCCATCCGCCACAAAATCTATTTCCGTGACGTCAGCAAGGATCACTTTGTGGTTGGGCAGGCTCTTGAGATAGTTGAGATAACTATGCTGCAGATCTTCCAGATACGAATCAGGTATGCCGGTCTCGAAATGGCGGCCGCGTTTGCGGATATTCTGCTGCAAGTTTTCTACGGTATTGTAAAGGTAGATGATGAGATCAGGGCGGGGAAGCTGGCCATGCAAGGACTCGAAAAGCTTTTTGAATAGCTGGTAATGATCGCCTGATAGATTGATCTGTGCAAATACCAGCGACTTGTCGAAGAGATAATCAGAGAAATGAATCTGGCCGAACAAATCCTTTCCCGGCAACATCACCTGTAATTGGCGGAATCGCTCAACCAGAAAGCTCACTTCCAGCGGAAAGGCATAACGCTCGCGGTTCTGATAGAATTTCTCAAGAAAAGTATTTTCCGAGAATTCCTCCAGGATGAGGGTCCCCTTCCTCTGCTCTGAAAGCCGTGTGGCAAGGCTCGTTTTTCCTGCACCTATGCATCCCTCAATGGCTATATAACTGTATTGCATCCTCTAAGGCTGATATATCTCAGCGGCTAATTTATCACGGCTTTCGTCAACAAGCTGGCTTACCGTTTTTTTCAGCACCGGATGGAGGTAGCCGGGCATCACTTCACGAAGCGGAACGAGGGTGAAATTACGCTCATGCAAATGAGGATGCGGGATAACGAGGTGCGCTTCGTTCAGCACAAGATCATCATAAAACAGAATATCAATATCAATGGAGCGCTCCCGCCAGCGCGTGGTCCGGCTGCGGCCCATCTGCTTTTCGATCAGCAGCAATTCCTTCATCAGTTCCTGCGGAGGCAAGGACGTTTCCACCACCAGCACCTGGTTGAGAAATGATGGCTGGTTGCGGTATCCCCAGGCGGCTGTTTCGTACACCGAAGATTGAAGAACAATTTGTCCTGCCTGCCTGGCAATGCGCTGTTCCGCCTGCCTGATATTCGCCATCCGGTCCCCTAAGTTGGTGCCGAGCAAGAGCGTGGCTTTACCCATCAGGCCACATATACTGTCTTGATATTCACAAACTCATGAATACCTACGTGCGAAAGTTCCCGTCCATAGCCGGATTCTTTGATGCCCCCAAAAGGCAGCCTCGGGTCAGACTTGGTCATGTCATTAATGAAAACGCTGCCGGAATTGAGGCGATGGCTCATCTTCAAAGCTTTCTCTATATCGCGGGTCCAGAGCGATCCACCGAGGCCATACTTATGATCGTTGGCAATGCGAATGGCCTCATCATCATCTGCCACTACAAAAACGATGGCGACCGGTCCAAATAGCTCATCTTCATAGGCCGGGCTGTCTTCCGGAATATCCGTGAGGATGGATGGCAAATAGTAAGCACCTTCCCGGTCAGCAGGTTTGCCGCCCAGCAGCACCTTCGCCCCTTTCCGTACGGATTCATTCACCTGCTTTTCCAGCTCTTCCATCAGATCTTTCCGGGCCATCGGACCTATCTCAGTGCTTTCATCCATGGGATCACCTATTTTCAGCGCTTCCATTTTTCTTTTGAATCCATCCAGAAACTTATCTGCAATGTCTTTATGCAGAATGAAACGCTTGGCCGCGATGCAGCTTTGGCCTGCATTCATTGTGCGGGCGTTTACTCCCGTGGCAATAGCTTTCTCAATGTCTGCATCTGCCAGCACAATGAAGGCATCGCTGCCACCCAATTCCAGCACATGCTTCTTGATATGCTCACCCGCTTTTGCTGCTATATGGCTTCCGGCTCTGTTGCTGCCAGTCAGGGTTACGCCCTGCACGTACTTGTTGGCAATGACCGTATCACTCTGTTCGTGAGAAATATAGAGGTTCTGGAAAACACCTTCCGGAAAACCTGCGGCTGTAAACATCTCCTCAAGGGCCCCGGCACATTGGGGAACATTCTCAGCATGTTTCAGCAGCGCAGTATTGCCAGCCATTAATGCCGGAGCCGCAAAACGGAATACCTGCCAGTAAGGAAAGTTCCAGGGCATCACGGCATAGATTACACCTAGCGGATCATATTGGATCATGCTCTTGCTGGCATTGGATTCCACCTCCTGCCGCGACAGGAATTTTTCTGCATTGTCAGCATAATACTTACAAACCAAAGCGCACTTATCCACTTCTGCCCGCGCCTGCTTTATGGGTTTTCCCATTTCCTCCACCATGATCCTGGCATAGTGCGTTGATTTTTCCTGCAGCAAGGCCGCCAGCTTTCTCATCAAGACGCTACGTTCATGGAAGCTGGTGTGTCGCCAACTTACATAAGCAACATGCGCTTTGTTTATCTTCTCCTTCAGCGCCTCGTCCGTGAGCCGGTCGTAGCTTTTTATTTCTTTAAAATTTGCTGGGTTGATTGATTTATAGGCCATTTGTGACGATATGTTTTATGTTAAAATTTTTAAACAATAACTGCTCTGTTACTAATGAAATAAAATTGAATTCCTTAGGTTTAAAAATTCGGGTTTTTTAGAAAGGCTGATCATTTTAAAAAAATACCTGGCGAGAAACAGACATCATGAAGGATCCGAAATTCCCACTGTCAGAGTTTTAGGATCAAACTTTTAAATGGTAATAAAATATTACTGGTAAGTACGGCCATTATAGTAAAAGCTGGCTTTTCGTTGCGAGGTGAGATAAACTACCACATCTCCATATACGTGGTATTCTGAGAATTGCGCAAAACCCATATCCTTCCGTTCGCCCCGGTAAATAATGCGCAGTCGACCATCATCACCAGCATAGGCCACATTTCTGTAGTCGGCAGCGATTTTAGCCGGTACTGCATTTTCCAGCGCCAGCCTATGGCCGTTGTAATACATTCTGAAAGTAGTAAGATCAGCAAAAAGCAGGACGCGGTCGGTTACCTCCACCCATGTTGGTGGTAGCGGGCTCAGGTCTTTAATTGAGCCATTATCAAATACCTTGAATTCTTCATTATCGGTAAGGTAGGCCACCAGTCCGTTTCCGGCCCAAACCTGCCGTGGGCGATAGTTGTCCAGCACCGTTATTTCACCTTTGTAAAATACTTTGAAGCTCAGGTCATATTCATCAAACCAAGCCACCACATCCGTTCCTGGAAAATATTCCTGCGGGCCGGATGAGGCCGAGAGCGTATGGATCTGACCACGGTAAAAAACCTTAAAAGCAGAGTTGGCATCCACAAAAGCCACGAGGTTACCGCCCGGCTCAAAATTCTTGACTGCGGCCAGGTCGGCCCGGTCATCAAGTCCATGGTCGCGGCCATTATAATATACCCTGAAGGAGAAGATGTTGCGGTCAAAATAAGTGATAAGACTGTCGGTTGCCACAGGGTCTCTTCCGTCCGTGGTAAGTAGTTTTTTCTCTCCTTTGTCAAATACATAGAATTGCTGCCGGAACTGGTAAAAAAGCAGGGCATCTGTAACGGTAAAGTCTCTTACAAAATCCTCGGCAAGCGTGGTGGTTTCGCCATCGTAGTATACTTTCAGGCGGCCTGTATTGTCGAGGTAACCGATGCTGTTGCCTCCCACCTGATACGACTGCACGGGCAGGTGCTCCAGAGAGATTTTGGTTCCTTTATTAAAGGCGATAAAATGATCGCGGTAATCCACGTAGGCGGCAAGATGCTGAGCGTGCAGGTGAGTGCAACAGGCAAGGGCAATGGTCAGCAGGATAAAAGGTCGCAAAAGCAAGTTAGAATTTAGGTTGGGCAAAAGTAAACGGAGAAATGGGATTCTTGTTTCAGGAGGGATTCCGGGTGGCAAGCCTGCGGTTCAGAATGGCCTCTACCTTATGAAAAAAAACGGAGGGGCTGAAAGTGCGCCACGGCATTTCGTCCAGTTCCCCACCAAAATTAAAATAATAGTCGAGGTTGCTTTCCCGCAACTCCTGAAGCACATGCGGCTGGAAATTGATGGCAGCGATCCAACCATCCTCAATGTCCTGAAACCATTCTTCGTAATAGTCATCACCATTGTAATGAAAGTTGAGAACGTTTTCGCCTAGCAGTATAAATTTATCAATGCCCTCTTCCAGCAGCAAATCAATGATCTCCCGCTTCAGCAGTTGCACATCAAACGAAATGCAGTCATTCCATTCCCCGATAAACTCAATGATAGCGTAACCTTGCTCATAGTTCACAAACAGCAGTTTCAGGTATAGCGTCTCAGAACCGAACTCATCCCATTGCGGATGAATAAGGTGATCATAAACGGCATTGGAGAAATATATCTCGCTGTACTCCTTTCTGAAGAATGGAGAATGCTCGTCCTCCTCAGCCGTATAAAGGTGTCGCCAATTAAAGTATGGCTCAATATCATGCATTGCTGGCGATATATTGTTTAAGTTCAAAAAAATTATGCTCCATGAATCACCTTTCTATTTGGTCAGATGTCGTGCCTGATTTTATCATGGCACAAATCTAATAACAATATATGGCAGGGAGGGTGTTTATCCGCAGCCGGGAGCGAGAGTATAAGGACAAAAAATAACGGCAAGTTGATTTTGTTATAATTTTATAATGTTATTTTAAATTAATAGCAGAAATACTTAAATGTTCTTATGAGGATTGGCAACGACATAATTCGTTTTCTGCGATGCTACCTATGGTTTTCACTCTTGACATTTTTTTATAAGATACATATCTTGACTTATTTATTTATTAAGAATTTTATCCTGTTCGTAGTATATATTTATCAAAATAATTAAAAGATTAATTCCTTCAATGTGCTACGTGAATATTAAGAATATTTTGGATTACTTTCTACCGCAGCACCTGAATCGTTCCCTTTAGGAGGTGGCGGTTGTCTTCATCATCTATCGCCTGGAGAATATACGGATAGGCGCCCTCCATTACCAGTTCCCCGCGATAGGTCCCGTCCCAATGGTGGGTTTCATCTCCTTCAAATAGCAGTTGGCCCCAGCGGTTGAAGATTTTGAGGTCATAGCTTTGGAAGCCGGTTCCTTGCGGAATGAATCGGTCGTTAAAGTTATCACTGTTTGGGCTGAAAGCATTTGGTAAATACAAATTGTAAGTAGGGAATATTGTGAGCGATTTTTCCGATGTATCGCTGCAACCGAAATTGGTCATCGCAATTAACCTAACCAAATGAGTTCCGGTATCCGAAATGGCGATGGTTGGCTCAATTTCATTATAGGTGCCAAATGAGGAAATCTCCCACGTATAGGAATTAGCTTCCGTACTTTGATTAATGAACCGGACGGTTTTATTATTCCAGGTTGGCCTTGATGGATCCCAACTAAAATTGGCAACCGGCAAGGGATATACTTCTATGGGATTTAGAAAATAACTGCGAGCGCAACCACCATCGCCTTTAGCTTCTAATTCAAATAAATAATTTCCATTGTTTAGGATAAGCGTGTATTCCTCTGTAACAAAAGAATCTGTGAGGGTTCCATTAAGTTTCAGCGAATACCGGTAATTCGTGGTGTTCTCTTTTGAAATATTAATTTCCAATTGCAAAGGCTCACATCCTGCGGTATCCGATTGCGTTATTGAAATTTGTGGCAACGGGTAAATTATAATGCTGTCTCTTGCTTCGGGGTTCGTGCAATTATCAGTGAGCACGGCAAAAACATTCAAAGTCCGGTCTGGGCTTAGGTTTATTGTATTCCCGGTTCCACGGGCATTTCCACTGTCATCAAACCAGTTTATCAGGTGTTGGTGTGGTTTTCCACCGGATGCATTAGCGCTTAACGTAATTTCAGGATCAGCGCAAGGTTTGTCTGCTGTAATGTCAAGCATCAGGGGTTCAGTAATTATGAATTGGAAACTATCCAGGGCAGCGGGAGTTGAGCAGTTGTCCTCTATAATTACCTCCAGGGTTTGTGTACCGGGGCTTCCGCCATTGCTCAGAAAATCATCAAAATTGAAATCAAACAGACTGTCCTGCGAAACCGGAGCGCCATTCAGATACCACTGGAAAAGGTAGTTGGAGGTATCTCCACCGGAAAATGCGGACCCGAAAATCCAATCATTGCCGTGACACAAGGTATCGGGAGTGGTGAGTTGTATATCCAACGGAGGCAGAATATCAATCAGGATATTTACCGAATCCTTCTCACCGGTGCAGCCATCATTCATTTCGAGGGTAACTATTACCGAACTTTTCCCTGCCTGTATGAGACTATCGTACAGCAGGTCAGAAAAGAGTGTGATGTCAGGGCTGGCGGAGTATGGCTGGCCATCCAGTTTCCAGGTGTAGGTATATGCCATTCCAATTCCGCCCATACCGGCAGATTGCAGCGTTAACGATTCGCCATAGCAGAGCACCGTATCGCCCAGCGTATTGCTCTGGTTCTGAATCATGGCCATCAACGGTGGGTTTACGCGCCAGGTAAAGGTAGCGGTATCAGCCTGGGGCATACAGCCGTCAGTTAGCACGGCCTGATACATTTTGCTTTCTACCTGCTTATCGTTCCCGCTGTGTTCGGCATCGAACATTAAGGTGAAGCCCGAATCCAGCAGTGTACCTGACTCATCAAACCATTGCACTTTGTAATCCATGCCCGAACCACCACTGGTGCTGGTCATGAAGTCAATAGAAGTGCCGTGGCAAAGCAGTGTGTCATCCGGTAGAACCGTCAGTTCCAGTGGCGAAAAATATTCTAAGTTGTGGATTGTGAGCACCGTGTCAGTGTTGCAGCCATCTTTCAGGCTCACGGCCAGTACTTCCCCATTGCTTTGCGGATTGGTCGAGGCAAAGAATGTCACCGTATCAGAAACCCGCTGTGGGTCGGTGCTAATGTCGGTCCAGTTCCCTTGCTTTTCATGGAACCAGTTGAACATATAATCCTGCTGCAAACCTCCGGTGGCCGTGGCTTTCAGAACAACAGGCTTTCCGGGACACACCAGCGTATCGCCAGTTATGGTAACCTCCAGCGGTGCCGGGATGTGCATCAAAACAGAATCGTAGACCGTGGTACAAATATCCCCGAACTGTAGTTTCAGGTTCAAGCTGAGCGGGCCGGTGCCTGAGGGGTTAAACTGACCGTAGAGATTATCGGCATTAAAAGTAGCGGTGTCATTGGTTTTCAGTAAAATACCCTCTACAAACCACTTGTAATCAATTCCTGTGTTGTCAGGAAAAGTATCGGCACTGTTCAAAAAGATCAGTTCCCTGCCGGGGCAAAAGATGGTATCGCTGAGGTTTACGCCCCCGGTTGCTATTTCAGCGGAAATTTGCTCGAATACCCGGATGGTAAAAGTGGATGAATCTTTTTCGGCCTGGCAATGGTCATCCAGCACCACCTTGTATTGCAGCATCTGCGTTACCGGGCCTGTTTTGAGGCTGTCGCCAACCTGGGCCGGGCTGTTTGGCAAAAGGTGCCATGTGTAATTATAATCGCCATTTCCATTGCTTCCTGTGGGGTGAACGGTCAATTCAGCACCACTGCAAACCGTGGTATCAGTAAAAGGCAAGCCCAGGCTCAACGGTAAATGTGAGCGTACCCGGATTTTCACTGTATCCGGTTGCTCGTTGCACCCATCATCAAGTAGGGCGAGAAATACCGTTCCACCAGTATCTCCGGCTGCAATGTTAAGCGATAGGGAATCCGAATAAGTTGTGGGATTGTGCGTTGCCAGCAGGTTGGTATCTGGTCCATCTATTTCAAAGTATGTCACTGCGTAAGCGGAAGAATCTCCACCATTGAGATTTACCTTGAAATAAAAAGGTGTATTGCGGCAAACAATCGTATCGCTGATTGCAGATGTGATTTCAACCTTGCCGGGTATTGTTACCAGAACCGAATCGGAAATGGAGAAGCAGGCATCGGTATAGTGTAGCCTGAGCCACTGCGACAAAGTGCCATTATTCGTGGCAAAAGCCTGATAAATTGAATCTGCATGAACCTGAAAACCGGAACCGGTTGATAGCAGAGAATCACCGGCAAACCATTGATACTGCAACATGACGTTATTTCCAGGGCTGTTGCGGTTTATTAAATTCAGGCTTTGGCCGGGGCAGAGAAGCGTATCATTAAAAGCAGCCGAAGCCGTTCCCAGTTGTATTTGCAGGGAATCAAAAAGATGGATGTCTACTTGTGCCGAATCATCTTCCATCATGCAGTTATCAGTAAAAGTAGCGGTGATGATCGTTGCGTGCTGCACGTTTGGCGCGGAGTAAACCAGGCTGTCAATCTGAATATAGGTGGCTGTGCTATGCCAGTTTACTTTATATGTGCTATTTCTACCTCCGGTTAATGCGGGAATTATCTGCACTGCTGCACCTTTGCATAGCGTGGTATCCAGCAACGGAAGCTCAATTTTCAGCGGCTCATAAGTCCTTACCCTGATGTAGGCTGTGTCCTCGTTCATCGAACAACTGTCATTCAGTACGGCCATATACACGGTTCCTGCAGTATCGCCTGAAGGGGCAGTTACGGAGAGCGTATCAAAGGTGCCGGTAGGGGTGGAATTCCTAGCGAGCACTGGCGAACTGCCACCGAGTTTGTACCAGCGGACATGATATCCAGCAGTATCACCCAGGCTCAGGTTTACCTTCAGCAATGTCGGTGTGTTGTTGCATACACTGGAATCTGTGAATTCGGATTCAATCTTCGGATCATCTCGCACCAAAATGCTTTTGAATGCGGTATCTGCCTCCCCGCAACCGGAGGTATCAGAAATTACAATACGGTATGTGGTAGTGGAATCAGGCCAAATCAGGGGCTGTCTCAGCGTACTATCATTCATCCGGTAGGCGGGGCTCCATTCCCATTGGGTTCCGCCATAGGTATTGAGCATAAAGGTATCGCCCCGGCAAATGGTCTCCGTGCCTCCGGGATCAGCATTGTCGCGAGAGTAGACCAACAGCCGCAGCGTATCAAGGCGGTAAAAACTCTGCACCTGCGGGATGGTGGAGCGGATGCGGATGCGGTATTTATCGCTGCTGGCTACCTGGAACAAGGGCAGAACACCCACAACCGTTCCGCTGTCTTTGCTTTTAATGCGCCCCAATTCGCGCTCGCCACCCGTAAAATTGCCAAATTCATCGCTTATCTCCGCCACAAAATAGTTGCTGTCTCCATAATTGCCGTGAATGGTATAGGGAACTTCGATGGTATCACCTGCGCAATAGGGGCCGCTGCTTACCTCTCCACGAAAAATGCCGTAATCGAAGGTTTTTCCGATGAAGCCGTCATAACTATGAGTTGAAGCTGCAGAATAATTACCAAACGTTATTGTATCGTTTAACCAGCTTCCTGAAAAATAGAGATTTGAAAAATCGTCTGTACCCATGGCAATAAATGGCTGTCGAGTAGTTCTGAAACCCCATAATATATTTCCAAGTTTATCAAATTTTAACTGCATACCGTCTGAGTATGGTGATGAGCTAGGTGAATATATCTGCCCGTCATACCCAATGGGGTAATTCCTTGCAGAATAAGACAGATAAACAAACTCACCTTCATATTGAGTGATAGACCCTTCGCGATTATGTGTACGAATCCCAAACGAATGGTATGTAGTATCTTCAATTTTAACCCAAACAAGATCTCCGTTTATTTTGTACCGGGCAAAATAACGATAAACCCCATTAACCGGTGTCTTTTTCCAGATATTTCCAAAAAGTACTGAATCTCCTTTGATTTCACCAGAAATGTAAACTGTATTACTATCATGTACTGCCACATCATGGATAGCACTTTGGTTTTCGGATGAGGTTATGTGAAACCAATTTTGGTCATTTCCGTTTTGGTCAAGTATAAAAACAGCCCCTGTAGATCTATGTGGGGGTGATATGGTAGAACCACCGAAGGTAAATGAATTATTATACCAATAACTTCCAACATATACATTCCCATGTAAATCAGCATCAATATCCGTAATTGAAAAATAATTGAGAAAAGGAAACACCCTTGCCCACTCATATTTTTTTCCTGAGCCTGAAAACTTTAATACCATAGGATAAGGGCCTCCTGAAGTTGTGCCGATTGTTTGAGTGCCACTTGTGTCATAGACTGTAGCAGGGGTACTATAATTTAATGATATGTATAGGTTGTCCTGATCATCACAAAATATTTTTCTGGCGCTACCACAGATATAAACACAACTGATATTGAATTGAGCCTGGACCAACACTCTCCCTTCCAGTAAATTTCCTGATGTATCGAATTCAGCAAGAAAGGTTACATATGAGCTTCCGGGAGTTCCCGGATGTGCAATTGTATCATTACCAATTATCACATCATAATTTGAAGCAAAAACAAAGAGAAAATTGCCGCTGCTGTTAAAGGCTGAACCTAATGGAAGTAAAGCCGGGCTTGTACCGCTACTGTGTCCAATATTCTCAGCAACTTTATACCATAGTACGTTGCCCGCTGAATCCTGTTTTAATATCAGCCCTCTATAGTAAATACCTGTTCTTGTAATATTGATGCTGTCGAAGGTGATCTGTTGAAAAAACTGGAATGAAGCATATTGGTTGCCTGCTGCATCTACAGATAAGGAAATAGGGCGTTGAATATGTTGCCCCTGGAAAAACTTCACCCAAGAAAAATCCTGGGCCGATGCAGGCAGGGCAAGCAGGAAGCAGCAGATGATAAATGAGAAGGAATACTTCATTCTATTGGTCATTAGAACCAGCAATTTACGACAATTACCTATACGGGATACGGAATAAAATGTTTATAATACACAAGACTGTCATTCCTCAATTTACATCAACATTCTCAAATTCCCTGGAGCTAAGGAACTCGTGAATGGCATCAAGATTCAGTAATCTTCGGCATTCAGCAGCCCAACAAATTTCAAATGAGTGATTTCAGGCACTGTGCAGGCTTGCTGGTAGCGAACTGTCCGAAAAGTAATATTCTGATCAAGTAAAAAGCTTCATCAACAGGCGTATCTAAGCAACCCTGATATTGTGCTCCCTGTCCGCTGCATAGGCAAGACAAGCGTTAATATCCTCTGCTGTCAGTTCAGGAAAATCCTCGATAATGTCCTCTTTCGTCATACCTTTTGAGAGCCATGCCAGCACATCGTAAACGGTTATTCTGGTGTCTCTCACACATGGTCTGCCGAAACGCTTAGCACGATTTATTTTTACCAGGTCTTTATATAATTTCATAGCAGTAAACTTATATTCTTCTCTTCTCCAAATATAGCAATATTGCTTCCCGAACAGTTCAACCTGTAGTCTAAACCGGTATTTTTAGGAATAACAAGATCCGATAGCGAAACGTAATGCGTCAGTCGCCAGACTACCCCTTTCCAATACACTTCGCTTTTGCCTCGTTCCAATAGGCAACCAGAATTTCTATTGGCAGCAGTCGAAAAACGGGGATTGAAATTCTACGTGAAAGGATTAAAAGGTTAGTCGGCTATGGAAATCGTACCTTTTCTTTCCACCTTTTCTCCAGCGGAATTTTTACCACTATAGAAATATAATAACACTCCCGACACCGGATTTCCCTTGTAATAGCCATCCCAGGGGCCTGTTCCTTCATACAGCTTCATTCCATTCCGATTATATATTTTAATATGCTCGTCCCGTACTCCGTTAGAATACCAGTAAAAGATGTCATTAATTCCATCGTTGTTTGGAGAAAAAGCATTAGGTATAAAAATCCTTTCATTGACGCTGATTTGAGATCTTTGATAAATCATAATCATATCTGGATTAATATGATTCTGGCCTATACCATACTTATAGTTTAAATAGAAGCCATTGCTTTCCTGTTCAAAAAAATGATCACTAAAAGTGTGGTTATATTTCCAAAACCATCCTTGAAATTCAGAGATGATGCTTACAGGCCTGAAATTTTGGTCAATTTCTAACAAATACCAATCATCAAGTTCCATATTTTGGCTTCGCAAGTAATTTTTTATTGGAGAATTAAGAGTATCCTTGTTTAAGGAACTATAGGCTACGATATAATTTTGATTATCCAAAATTCCGAGAAAGTTGATACGCTCAGTCATTGATGAGGCATCTATTTGCCTGATGTGATTATCCGCAGTTATTTCAACTATTGCATAAGGAGCTTCCTTTATACTGAGCGGATTATTATCAAACTTAACGGAGTTATACACATCCGGCCATCTTTTCCCTCCAGTCATATTAGATAATATCGAATCGTTCGAAGCAATAAAAGTTACACTATTCCTATTTGGATTCCAGAGATATGAAATTTCATAGTTGTTTAAGGTTGAAAAAATGTGAAACCAATTTATGTTACCATTGGAAATACTCAAAGAACCAATCACATATCTTATATCATAATTATGTTCAGGATCAACTAATAATGTATCATTCAGGTACACACCGCTACTGTCCGAACTCAGATTAACGATAAAATAAATTTGGCCGGAAACAGGCGATCCTATAAAACGTATGGAATGGTTTAAATCATATCCCGGAAAATGCACACCTTGATAATTATGAGAAAATATTTGTATCCAACGCAAATCCAGATCATTGGTGAAAGATGCAACAAAACTATTGTTGTAGAAGCTCCCTCCATTGGTGCCCTCGTACTCCTTTCCATTCAGTGTCATTTTCCTCACATATCCACCACAAAAAACAGGGCCTTCTAATGTCATTCTAAAATCATGAAAAACTAAGTTTCCGACTGGTTGTAAGTCCAGCAAAACCCCCTCCTGGGACAATTTCAAAAATGCCGTTGTAAATTCCGATGATTCAATGGATTGACCGAGTATTTGGATTTGACCCTGGAAAACAATTGCAGCATAGATATAACCATTAAAAACTTTTATGTCTGCTTTTTTAATGGTGTCAGCCCAACCTGCTATGTGCCATGCCATTTCTTTGCTTCCGATTTTATAACTGCTCAAAATGATACCATTCCTCTCTAATGTATTCAAAGAAATATGAGTACCCTTCAGGATTACTTCTGAAGTATCTGAAACAGCAATTTGATAGAGCGTATTTGCTTCAATGGCAAAGCCACCAATTCCCAAGTCAAACGCGTGGTTGTAATAATTAGGCGTGTTTTTCTTCAAACAATCAATGGCAAAAGTGTCAGTGGGGGCTAAGTGAGCTTGGCCGTATAAAAAGGCAGGCAAAAGTAGCAAGGCAGTATATAATAGAAGCTTCACTTACGAGAAAATTAGATTAACTCATTAAGACAAATCTATTTAAAGAAATTCATAATCCACTCTGTTTCTAAAAATTTTTCTGAGGAGATTACTGGAATTTTTTTGGGTTGGTATTCCTACCTTCTCGGCAACTTATTTCCAAATTAATCTACCTTGTCTGTCAAGGGCTGTGGCCTTATTCCATCTCAAACTGTCTACAAACGTTTAGAGTAACTCATCGCATACAGTCCATGACCTTAGCCCTTCCCAATCCCCTTCTCCTTCGCCTCATCCCAATAGGCGTCCATCTGTTCCAGCGTCATCTCCTGTAGCTTTTCGCCATTGCTGGTGGCGCGCTCTTCCAGGTAGTTGAAGCGGTCGAGGAACTTGCGGTTGGTACGCTCCAGCGCGTTGTCAGGATTTATTCCGAGAAAGCGGGCGTAATTGATGAGGCTGAACATCAGGTCCCCAAATTCTTCCTCCAGCGCCTGCGGGTCATTGGCTGCTTGTACCTGCTCCTCCAGTTCGTGGAATTCCTCCAGGGTTTTTGCATACGCCCCACTGCGGTCAGGCCAGTCGAAGCCGATGCCTTGCGCCTTTTCCTGTAGCCGCATCGCTTTCACCATAGAAGGGAGGGAGCGGGGCACGCCTGCCAGCACTGATTTCTGGCCCTCCTGCTGTTTTATCTGCTCCCAGTTGCTTTTCACCTGCTCCTCCGTTTCGACTTTCACATCACCATAAATATGGGGATGCCGTTTTACCAGCTTGTCAACCAAAGCATGGCAAACGTCTGCTATATCATACTTTCCTTCCTCCGAGGCAATGCGGGCATAGAAGACAATATGCAGTAGCACGTCTCCAAGCTCCTTTTTTATCTCCTCAGCGTTTCCGCCCATAATGGAATCAGCCAGTTCAAAAGTTTCCTCAATAGTGAGTGGCCTGAGCGTTTCCATGGTCTGCTTTTTATCCCAGGGGCACTGTTCCCGCAGCTCGTCCATGGTTTGCAGCAGGCGCTGGAAAGCTTCAAGTTTTTCTTTGGTAGAATGTAAATGGGGTGAAGAATTCATTTATTGATTTTAAATGGCGGACAATGCCACCCGTGGAATAGACTTTGTTCCCAGCAGGGCCGCAACTATCTTTGCACAAAGTTCCGAATTATGTGGGTAACCATCCTGATTTCAGCCGCTGTAATGGCACTTATCTTCGCGCTCATCGCCATTCGCATCATCGTTAAGAAAGACGGTGAATTTCGCGGTACATGCGCCACTAATAACCCAATGCTTCGCGCCCGCGGAGTTGATTGCCAGGTTTGCCACGGTGACGAAGAGGTTTGCGCCACTACCCGTCAGGCAAAGGCCTAAATTTCATTTTTCTTTTTTCAATTCCCTCACTTCCATGTCATTCCTGCGAAGGCAGGAATCTCCTACGCTGGGAGAGTGCCCTAAGCTGGGGTAAAGGTTCAGTACGCTGGCTGGGGATTCCGGACATTTCGTGAAAAACGAAATTCCGGAATGACAATGCTTTCCGCTACTCCAACATATCGAACTGATCCTTCAAATCCTCCGAAAGAAAAGTTTCCAGTGTTTTATCCTCATTCTCAAAAATCAAAAATACCTGCACTTCTTGTTGCCGTTCCGCGTATTGCAGTGCTTTTTCTTTTCCCATCACCATGAAAGCCGTTGCGTAAGCATCAGCCGTCATGCAGTCGGGTGCGATTACACTTGCACTCAGTAGATTGTGCTCCACAGACCAGCCCGTTTCAGGGTTGATGGTGTGGGAATAGCGCCTGCCGTCTTTCTCATAAAACTGCTGATAATTGCCGGAAGTAGCCAATGCCTGGTCTGCTAAACTGGCCACCGCTTCGCCAGCCGAGGTTTGGTCGGCCTTGTCTGCCGGTCTCAGAATTTTGATGGTCCACCATTGTCCGTGGCTGTTGCGTCCCCTCGCCATTACTTCGCCTCCTATTTCCACCATAAAATTGCTGATGCCGTTGCTTTCCAAATAAGCGGCAACGGCATCTACGCCATAACCTTTGGCAATGGCGCTAAAATCAAGCATTACCTCCGGTTGCAGTTTGATAGCGCTGTCACCTTTTATCTGGACCTTTTCATACCCCACAAAGGCCATCAGTGAATCAATCATGGCAGAATCCACATTGTCTTGTTTCTTAAAACCAAATCCCCAGGCATTGACCAGTGGGGCAACGGTAGGATCAAACGCGCCTCCTGTATTTGCGGCCACTTCAAGTGCTTTCGCAAAAACGGTCTTGAAATGCTGGTCCATCAAAATTCCCCGGCTGCTTTGATTAAACTGGCTGATAAGGGATGTCGGAATGTAGGTGGACATTGACTGGTTCACGACTTTCAGCACCGAATCAACGCCTGATTGCAGGTCGCGATTGAGCGAATCGCGGTAGGTTACGTGATACGTAGTGCCCATTGTTTCCCCCGCAATGGAGACGTACTTTGCTTCGGGCTGGCATCCCCAGAAGCACACACATAGAAGAAGAAAGAAGAGTTTCACGCTTTGCATTGTGCTGTTTTTAAATCAGGTTGCAAAGATCAAAACCTTTTGATTAGATTTTTTGGAACAGAAATGAAGTGAAAAGGAATCCGCAGTTCCCGTTCAAGCAAAGAGATGGCCTTTACTGCTTCACCAGGTTCAGCAACGATTCGAAGATCAGCCTGCCGTCCGTATTTCCCAGTGCTTCGTCAGCCGCGCGTTCCGGGTGGGGCATCATGCCGAATATATTCCGGCCCTTGTTGGTAATCCCGGCAATGTTATTCAGCGAGCCATTGCTGTTGCTCTTTTCGCTTATGGTTCCGGCTGCATCGCAGTAGCGGAAAACCACCTGGTCGTTATCTTCAATTTCCTTCAGCGAATCTTCTTTGGCGAAGAATCGGCCCTCAGCGTGGGCAATAGGAATGTTTAGCGGCCTTTCGGGATCCAGATTCCGAGTCAGCAGTGAATTTTTAGTGGCAGGCGCTATCCAGGTATTTTTGCAAATAAACTTCTGTTCCTTGTTTCGGAGCAGCACGCCCGGCAGCAGGTGTGCCTCGCACAGCACCTGAAAGCCATTGCATATCCCCATTACGTAGCCGCCCTTGTTGGCATACGCTATCACATTTTCCATAATAGGAGAGAACCGGGCTACCGCACCGCACCGCAAATAATCGCCATAAGAAAAGCCGCCAGGCAGAATGATGAATTCTGAACCCTGAAGATCATGGTCTTTGTGCCATAGCTCGGCTACTTCAAGTCCGAGAATATTGCGCAGCACATAAATAATATCATGGTCGCAATTGGAGCCGGGGAAAATAACTACACCAAATTTCATGGGGCAAAGGTATTCCATGTATCGAAATAAGGTGCTAACCTTGCGGCAAACGAAAAGCTGATATGTCATCACATCATGTTGTGCGCGACAACCAGGAATTTGCGCTGATAATAGCCGATGGCGAGCCTTGCGATATGGCGCTGATGGACGAGCTTTATGCATGGTCGCCTTATGTGGTGGTGCTGGATGGCGCCTACCCCAGCATCCAAGCCCTGAATTTGAATGCAGATGTTTGGTTGGGCGATTTTGACGCGATAGCACCTGATGGTGAGTTGCCAAAAGCTGATAACGTGGAGGTGGTCAGACGCTGGGATCAGAATAAAACGGACTTTGAGAAAGGCATTGAATATTGCATTGAAAAAGGATTTACCGATATTAAAATAATCTGGGCTACCGGCTGGCGTCCGGACCATACGCTTGCCAACATTACAAATCTGGTAAAGTATCGTCACCAGGCTACGCTCACCATTCTGGATAATTTTGCACGGATATATCCATTGCCCAATGCTTTTGAGAAATGGTATCCGAAAGGAAAAGTGCTTTCCCTGTTTCCGATTGGCGAGGCATCAGGTATTGTAACCCAGGGTTTGAAATATGAATTAAATAATGAAAATCTAAAACTGGCTGACAGGATTGGCTCCAGTAACGAGGCTGCAATGGATGGTTTTGTCAGGATTAGTTATAAAACCGGGGATTTAGTAATGATGGAAATTGTAGGCATAGATGGTTGAAAACTGTTATTTCAGTTAAACACAATTTGTTAAAAAAGGAGATGCAAACGGAAATAGGAACTGATCTAGAAAAGGTAGCAGAACTGCTACAGTGGGGGCAGATCGTGGCAATTCCTACGGAGTCGGTGTATGGCCTTGCCGCAAATGCGCTGGACCAGGAAGCGGTAATCAAGGTTTTTCAGGCTAAGGAGCGGCCATTCTTCGATCCGCTGATCATCCACACCCATTCCATCGAGAAAATGAAGAAATGGGTGACTGAGGTGCCGGAGGTAGCGCTAAAGCTTGCAAAGAAGTTTTCTCCCGGCCCCATCACCTTTGTTTTGCCAAAGAAAAAGGTGATCCCGAATTTGGTTACCAGCGGATTGCCTACAGTGGCCGTGCGCATACCCAACCACCCGCTTACCTTGGAACTGCTGCGAAAGCTTGATTATCCATTGGCAGCGCCCAGTGCCAATCTATTTGGCTACGTAAGCCCAACCTCGGTCGCGCATGTTCTGGATCAGCTTGGCGGAAAAATTCCTTATGTGCTGGATGGCGGCCCTTGCAAAGTAGGCATTGAATCCACCATTATCAGTTTCACAGACGAAAAACCTGTGGTGCTGCGTGTTGGGGGTATTTCAATTGAAGATATAGAAAAGATTGCTGGCAGCGTGGAAGTAAATCTGCATTCCTCCTCCAATCCTGCTGCGCCCGGCCAGTTAGATTCCCATTATAAACCGTGCAAGAAAGTGATCCTGGTGCCTGAAGGAGCAGAAGTAAATCAGGAGGAGCCGGGGAAGACGGGTGTAATTGCTTTTAGAAAAGAATGGGAAAGTGTGCCGAAAGCCAATCAGCAAATATTGTCGGCAAAAGGAAACCTGGCCGAAGCAGCAAGAAATATTTTCGCTGCACTCAGATTGCTGGACAGGGAGGGAATCGAAATTATGTATGCCGAAGAACTTCCGGAAGAGGGTTTGGGCCGTGCAATAAACGACCGCCTCAGGAGGGCAGCATCAAAAAGGTGAGCAACCAGCTTCAGAATGTTTGGGTTTAAAAAAATCCATGGGAAATGGTTTTCCTAACCCCTGATATTTTTTGTACTTATTCAATAAACTCTCCCCGGTTTTAATTGTATTATATCCCTTGTTTCCTTGACCCCAGGCATCAAGCGGAAATTTCTAAAAATCAAAGGCAGCCTGGATTTCACTCCCATTGTATAACCCTATTATGTTAGAACTTCATTTCAGATCCATATCAGAAACCAAGCCCGGAAAGAAATGGCTGCGGCTGTTTAATACTCATTGGCCGGCCTATAAAGCCTGGTTCCAGTCAAAAGGAGCAGATCATAAGCCTGACCTGGCTACTTCGCAGGCGGCACTACAGCAATATATGCCGGAGATGGTTGGGCTTTATGAACAATTGCTGGAGCTATCGGGAGGTGATGCACTTGCCGCACGGTTTCTTACGGGCTACCGGCCGCCTGCCTATATTACCGGTTGTTCACAGGCTGTATGGCTCAATCAGCCTCAGCTCGTCCGCAATTACGATTACCATCCCCACCTTAGCGAAGGAACGCTTCTTCACAGCGCATGGAGCGGCAAACAGGTTATTGCTACTGGCGACTGCCTTTGGGGTGTGGTGGACGGAATGAACGATGACGGACTGGTTGCATCACTCACATTTGGGGGACGTAAAGTGGTGGGCAACGGCTTCGGGATTCCCTTTATCCTGCGCTATGTGCTGGAGTTTTGTAGTGATGTACAAGAAGCCACGGAGGTGTTGCAACGAGTGCCCTCTCACATGGCCTACAACGTGATGGTGCTGGATAAAACCGGTGCGTATAAAATGATACAACTGGCTCCAGACAAAAAACCGGTAGTGACGGATGCAAAGGTTTCAACCAATCATCAGGGTGAAGTGGATTGGCCGGAACATGCGCAATTCTCACAAACATTGCTTCGTGAAAAACATCTGAAAGAGAGCCTTTCCAGGCAAGGGCAGGATGCCGAGGGCCTGGCTGGCGAATTTCTACAGCAGCCGCTCTTCAATACCCGGTATAATGATGGGTTCGGCACAATATATACCGCAGTGTACCGTCCGGCAGAGGGACGGATGGAGCTGCGATGGCAGGAAA